>NZ_JAZAQP010000009.1:0-191125 GCF_036231725.1 Pseudomonas sp. JH-2
TATCTGCCACCCACCAGCTACGAGCGCAGGCCACCCAGACAACCTATCGAAGTGTCCGAAATTATTTGACCACCACACGGTGATATCCGGCTGGAACCATTCATTCTCTCGGCACGGACAAGCCCCCTCTCCCTTCAGGGAGAGGGCTGGGGAGAGGGAACGGTGTCACCCCAAACACCGAAGCCGCCAGTGAACACCATCCGCGAGCAAGCTCGCTCCTACAAAAGCCCTTCACCTCATGACAAGCTACGCGCCACCTCCCCCGCCGGCGCCACGCCGCTGTCCACCTCCTCCATCTCCAGATACGCCGTCTCGCGCAGGGCGAACGAGCAGACCGCCACCAGGGCCATGGCCGCCGCGCCGTACAGCGCCACGTAGACCGGCTGGTGCCCGCTGGCGATGAGGATGGCGGTGGCCGCGCTGGAGGCGGTGCCGCCGCCCAGGGCCGCGCCCAGCTGGTAGCTGGCGGAGATGCCCGAGTAGCGCATCCGCCGCGGGAACTGTTCGGCGAGGAAGGCCGGGATCGGGCCCTGGGTGGCGCCCATGAAGAAGCCCACCACCAGGTAGCCCAGCAGGGCCAGCGCCAGGTGGTGGGTGCCCAGCAGCGGGAAGAAGGCGAACAGCCCCAGGGCCATGATGGCCGCGCCGAAGATCATCACCGTGCGGCGGCCGTGGCGGTCGGACAGGTGGCCGAAGAACGGCGCCGAGATGACGATGGCGATGGACAGCGCGAAGTCGAACAGCAACGCCTGGCTGCTGCTGTAGCCGATGTCGGTGGCGTAGGCGAGGAAGAAGGTGCTGATGTAGGCCACGGTGATGTATCCGAAAGCGATGCCGGTGCACAGCAGCAGCTCGCGCGGGTGCTGGCGCAGGGCTTCGAGCAGCGGCAGGCGGGCCTTGGGCCGGGCCTTGGCCGGTTGCGCCGGCGCCGGGTTCTGCAGGCGCGCGTAGAGGCCGACCAGCACCAGCACGCCGCCGAGCCAGAACGGGATGCGCCAGGCGATGCCGCCCAGGTCGTCGCCGAAGGCCAGGCTGACCAGGGCGAACACCGCGGAACCGAAGATGCCGCCGATGCCGATGCCCATGCTCGTGAAGCTGCCCCACAGGCCGCGGCGGCCGCGCGGCGCCACCTCGATGCCGAACAGCGCGGCGCCGCCCCACTCCCCGCCCGCGGCGAAGCCCTGCACCAGGCGCAGGCCCACCAGCAGGATGGGCGCGGCCACGCCGAGGCTAGCGTAGTCCGGCAAGAAGCCGATCAGCAGGGTGCTCATGCCCATCAGCAACAGGGTGGCGACCAGTGCCTTCTGCCGCCCGTAGCGGTCACCCAGGTGGCCGAACACCACGCCGCCCAGGGGCCGGGCGAAGAAGCCGGCGCCAAAGGCGGCGAAGGCCACCAGCACCGCGGTCAGGCGGTCCATGCCGGGGAAGAACAGCTTGGGGAAGACCAGCGCCGCGGCGTAGCCGTAGATGACGAAGTCGTAGAACTCCAGCGCGGTGCCCATGCCGGAGACGCAGAAGGTTTTGAACGCCGAGCGCGAGCCGGGCTGTGCGGGGGTGTGATCGATCATGGTGTCTGCTCTTGTTCTTGTGGCAGCAGTGGCCCGTGCGGCGGCCTGGGGGCCGCCGCCGGATGTCTTTCGCAGGTGGCGCGGCGCTAGGTCAGAAGCGCAGGAAGCCGTCGCGGGCCAGGGCCTTGGGGTTGCCGGCGACGTACTCCAGGTTGCAGCCGACGCTGTCCAGGCCGATGGTCAGCAGGGTTTCCCAGCGCTCGGTGTCCGGCTGCGACAGGTCCGGGTGGAAGCACACCACCGCCTGTTCGCCGGCGTCGCCGCAGAAGGCCTCGGCGCGGGCCGCCAGGTCCTCGCGGGCCATGCCCGGGGCCATGGCCGCCAGGTGGTCGAAGCGCGCGTAGGTGGTGGAGACGTCGGCGGTGCGCTCGCCCCTGGCCTGCTGCGGGTCGACGAAATGGTTGGTGTGCAGCACCCAGCCGTCGGCGCGCGGCGGCACCACGGCGGTGGCCGCCGGGCTCATCTCGATGCTGGCGGCGCGCAGCTCGGCGTCGTCGCGGCTGAAGCAGGTCAGCACGGTGGAGGCGCTGACGCGGGCCGAACCCACCAGTTCGATGGCCTCGGCCACGCTGGTGGCCTCCTCCAGCACGCGGCGGGCGATGGCGTGCACCGGCACCCCGGCCTCGGCGTTGTCGCCGGCGTGGTGGAGGATGTTGAAGTGCATGCCCAGACCGGCGCTGTTGACGCCGATCTTGCCGAGCATGCCGAACTCGGTGAACAGCTTGACCGTCAGGCCGCTGCCGGCGGCCAGCTGCAGCAGCAGGCCGTGGGGCACCAGGCTGTCGTGCCAGTCCCAGGTCTGGATGCTCAGCGGCGCGGCGGCGCCATGGGGCGCGTAGACCGCGGTGGAGCATTCGCCTTCCAGCGGTTGCGCCGGCATCACCGCGAGGATTTCGGTGCGCGCGTTCAGCGCTGCCAGTTGCCACAGCGGCAACCCCACGCCGGCGGCCAGGCCCTCGATCTCCCGGGCCAGGGCCGGGCACCAGGCGTCCAGCGCGGCCAGGCTGGCCTCGCCGATGCCGCGCGCCTGCCCGGCGGGCACGCCCACGCGGGGGAAGAAGTCGAGGTACAGCGCCACGCTGCGCCGAATCTGTTCCGCCCACCGCTCTCCAATCTGCCGCCCGCGCTCGAACGGCTCGCGGGTTTCGCTCACGAAGGAATGGATGATCACTGCAAGGCTCCTTTGTCGATTTGGAAAAACGCTGGGCGGGCTTCCCCGCCCCGGCCGATCAGCGCCGGGCCGCCAGCGGCCGGCTGTAGACTTCGCGGCCGGCGAACCAGGTGGCCAGCACCTGGGTGTCACGCAAGGCTTCGGGTTTCACGGTGAACACGTCGCGGTCCAGCAGCACCATGTCGGCCTGCTTGCCGGGCTTGAGCGAGCCGATGCGGTCTTCCAGGCGGATCATGCGCGCGGCATTGAGGGTGTAGGCCTGGAACATCACCTGGCGGTCGATGGCCTCGTCGGCGTTGAGCACGCCCTTGGGGCCCTTGCGCGTCACCGCCTGGTAGATGGCCTTCCACGGGTCGGGCGTGGTGATCGGCCAGTCGCTGGCGCCGGCTATGGTGGCGCCGTGCTTGAGCAGGGAATGGGCCGGGTAGGTGTACATGAAGACCATGGCGTCCACGTAGGGTTTGACGAGGTCGATGCTCGATTCATCCGCACTGGCCCAGTAAAGCTGCATGGAGGCGATCACGTCCAACTGCCTGAAGCGGTCGAAGTCCTTGGGGTTGACCATCTGCAGGTGGGTGATGGAGTGCGGGATGCCGCTGTGGCGGTCGCGGCGCGCCTGGGCCATGCCGTTGAGCGCCTCGTGGATGGCGCGGTCGCCGATGGCGTGCACGTGCACCAGCCAGCCGCGGGCGTCGGCGGCGCTGACCAGCTCGCCGAAGTGCTTGGGGTCGATCAGCAGTTCGCCGAACTTGTGCGAGTTCTTGTAGGGCTCGAGCATGGCCGCGCTCTGCGCCGGCACCTCGGCCACGCCGTCGGCGAAGACCTTGATGCCCGGCAGCGTCAGGTTGGGCACGCCGAGGAACTGCTGGCGCACCTTGTCCAGCTCGTCGAGGTCCTTCGGGGTGGCCTTGGAGTCGGCCATCAGCAGCGCGGCGACGTGGGCGGAGAGGTCGCCCTTCTCGGCCAGGGCCTTGTAGATCGGCAACACGCCGGTGGAGGCGTTGGTGATGTCGGCGCCGGGGATCTCGTTGCCCAGCGGGTCCATCCAGGCGGTGATGCCCAGGCTGTTGTAGTACTTGAGCGCGGCGTAGGCGCCGCGGGTCAGCTCCTCGGTGCTGGGCAGCGGCAGCAGGGCCTGCAGCGGGTAGAGCCCGGCGTCCACCAGGAAGCCGTTGGGGGTGCCGTCGGCGTGGACGCCGAGGGTGGCTTTCTCCTCGCCCTTGAGCGAAGAGACTTTCGCCGCGTCCACCTTGGCGAGTTTCAGCATGGCCTGGTTGGCCCAGCCGGTGTGCAGGTCCCAGCCGACGAAGAGGATCGGCACCTGGGCCCATTCGCCCTGGTTGAAGGTCTTCTCCAGCGCCGGGATGTCGCCCCAATAGGTGGACGGCAGGCCGCCGACGCTGAGGAACCCGCCACGCTTCGCCTTGCCGTCGTCGCGCCACTCGCGCAGCTTCTTCTCAAGCTCCGGCACCGGCAGCAGCTCGCCGTCGAGGTTGGCCTGGAGCATCTGCAGGCCGCCCTTCACGGTGTGGCTGTGGGAATCGATGAAGCCGGGCATCAGCACCCTGCCCTGCAGGTCGACGACGCGGGTGCCGGCGGCCTTCAGGCGCAGCACCTGCTCGTCGCTGCCCACGGCCAGGACCTTGCCGTTCTCGATGGCCACCGCCTGCTGCAGGCCCTGGCCGGGTTCGGCGGTGTAGACCTTGCCGCCGTGGAGGATGAGGTCGGCTGCGGCCATAGTTTCCGCTGAGGAAAAAACACAGGCCATGGACATCAGCGCCGGAATCAGTATTTTCATGGGATCGCCTAGATTCTTGTTGTGTGAACGCAGGTTAACCAAAGCCCGGCGCGGCTTTAACGCCGATTTTTTGCACAACTTCTGTGCCTGACAGGAATAGATGAATGGACAAGATGACCGCCCTGACCATGTTCGTCGCCACCGCCGACCATGGCGGCTTCAGCCGCGCGGCCGAACACCTGGGCAAGACGCCCTCGGCGGTGACCAAGGGCGTGGCGCAGCTGGAAGCGGAACTCGGCGCGCGGCTGTTCGAGCGCACCACCCGGCGCATGGCGCTGACCGAAGCCGGGCAGATCTACCTGGAAGGCGCGCGCCAGGCGCTGCTGCACCTGCAGGTGGCCGGCGCGGAAGTGGAGCAGTTGCAGAAGGACCTGCGCGGCACCCTGCGCATCGCCGCCCCGCCCTCCTTCGCCCCGGCCTTCCTCGGCCAGGTATGCCGAGAATTCCTCGACGAGCACCCGCAGGTACGCCTGGAGGTGGACCTGCAGGACGAGTTCGCCGACCTGGTGGAAGGCGGCTACGACCTGGCCCTGCGCGACGGCCCCGTCGACCTGCCGGGGGTGATCGCCCAGCCGCTGCTGGAGAACCACCTGCTGCTCTGCGCCAGCCCCGCCTACCTGGCACGCAAGGGCATGGACGTGACCCTGGAGAACTACGCCGGGCACGACTGGCTGATCTTCCGCCACCCCATGCTCAACCGGAACTTCTGGTGGGTGAACCGCGACGGCGAACGCATCCGCCTGAAGCAGCCGGTGCCGCGCCTGGCCAGCGACAACTACGACTTCCTGTTGGCCTGCCTGCTGGCCGGCCAGGGCGTACAGTTCCTCCCGCAGTGGAGCGCGCGGCCCTACCTGGAACGCGGCGAACTGGTGGAACAGCTACCGGACTGCTGGCGCGACCAGAGCGCCTTCGGCGCCACCATCCACGTGCTGTTCCTGCCGCACCGGCGCAACACGCGCAAGGTGCGGGTGTTCATCGAGGGGTTGAGGGCGCACCTGCGGGCGCAAGGGTTGGGCTGAGGGGGATGCCGCCGGCGCTTTTCGTAGGGCGCATAACGCCTACGGCGTTATCCGCCATGATCGCGGACGGAGTCCGCTCCTACGCTGGTCGAGCCATGCCATTCCCCTGTAGGAGCGCGCCCTGCGCGCGAATCGCGGGCAGGGCCCGCTCCTACAGTTCCAGGAAGCACCGTCGTAGGAGCGGACTCCGTCCGCGATTGGATTCACCGGCCACGCCAGACGCCCCGGTAGCACGGCCAGCGGCGGATAACCGCGAACGGTTATACGCCCTACGGTTGCACCACCGTAGGAGCAACTGTCCATTGGGTTCCCGCGTTCGTTCGCGAGCAGGCTCGCGCCTGCGAGAAGCCGGCGACACCAGCCGGCCCTAGAGCGGCAACTGCCCCGCCACCTCGGCGATCTGCTGGCGCAACCACGCATGTGCCGGGTCCTGCTGGTTGCGCCGGTGCCATACCGCGCGTACCACGGAGATCGGCGCCTCGTAGGGAACGGCGCGGGCGAGGAAGGCGCCGTCGCGGGCGAACTCGGCGGCCAGTTGGGATGGCACCAGGGCGACCATGTCGGTGTCGCGCAACAGTGCGGGAATAGCCAGCGAGTGGGCGACGGCGATGCGCACGCGGGGCGCCGTGCCGGCGTCCGCGTAGGCGTCTTCCAGGGCCTGGCGGCCGAACATCTCCGACTGCCGGGCGAGGCCGCGCTCCATGATGAAGCCGCCGACCGCGCCCTCCTCCTGGCCACCCAGGGACACGGTGACCAGCGGGTAACCGGCCAGGGCCCGCCTGTCGATGCCGCGGTCCGCCAGCGGGTGGCCCTTGCGCAGCACCAGGGATTCGCCCTCGCGCCACAGCTCCAGGGCCTGGAAGCGCACCGGCAGGTCGGCGAAGACGCCGATGGCGATGTCGATGTGGCCGATGTCGATCTGGCTCGCCAGGTCCAGGCGCGTGGAGGGGCGTATGGTCAGGTCCACCAGCGGGCCGAGTTCGCCCAGGCGCCGGCCCAGGTGCCCCAGCAGCAGTTGGCTGACGTAGTCGTTGGCGGCCACCACGAAGCGGCGTTGCGCCCGCTGCGGCTCGAAGGGCTCGGCGCCGAGGGTGGCCTGGATCTGCAGCAGTGCGCTGCGCAACGGCCCGGCCATCGCCGTGGCCCGCGCGGTGGGCTCCATGCCCCGGGCGGTGCGCACGAAGAGGTCGTCCTGCAGCGCCTCGCGCAGCCGGCCCAGGGCGTGGCTGATGGCCGACTGGCTGAGGTGCAGGCGCTTGCCGGCGCGCAGCAGGTTGCGTTCTTCGAACACCGCGTCGAACACGCGCAGCAGGTTGAGATCGATGCGTCCGAGGTTCATGGTCGCCCCAGGTCATGGCCGAAACCTGGATTCTAGCCAGCGCGGCAGCGTCGCCGACAGGCCGGCGCCATGCACGGCATGCAACATCACCTTGCACATCCATCGCTTCGAAGCCGGAGCGCGGCCTGGCATCGTCCTGGCCATGGCGCGGCCCGAACGGCCGCCCTCCTCCAGCAACCGGACGAGAGCATTCCCATGGCAAACCAACCCTCCCCCAACCAGCAGGTCCTGCTGGCCCGCTGCATCCCCTTCCTGGAAACCGTGAAGGACATGACCCCCGGCAGCCAGGTCGAGGCCTGGCTGAACAGCAACTACGGCCCCGACAGCGCCTTCTACCAGGACGTGGCCCGGCTGATCCGGCTGGGCGTGGAAGTCGAAGGCTGGGCCGCCAACGTCGAGATCCAGGGGCGGCACTATCGCCGCTCGCGGATCGCGCCACCATCCGAGGCGACCTTCGGCTTCAGCGTCACGGCGGTCTACATGGACAGCCGCGACAATGACCAGGGCAACCCGGAGGGCAGCTTCCGCGGCGACTACCATGCCCACCCCTACGGCGAATTCAACATGGTCATCCCGCTGGACGAAGGTGCCGCCCTGGCCGGCCCCAACGGCTGGTGCCATGCGGGCTGGACGGCCCCCGCGCCGGGCAGCCGGCACTTCCCCGAAGCCAGGGGCGGCGCGGTGATCGCGCTGTTCTTCCTGCCTGCCGGGCGCATCTCGTACGACGTGCAGGCACCCGAGGCGTGACGCCGGGGTCAGGCCGCCATGCCGAGCACCCGCGCGATCTCGTCGGCGACCAGTTCCGGTTCGCTGAGGATCAGCCCATGGCCGGAGCGCTCGGCCAGCACGTGGCGGCCTTGGGGCGACTGCCGGGCGCGGTGGGCATGGGCGGCGTTGGCCGCCGTGCGTATCTGTGCGCTCATGCCGAAGTCCGCCAGGGCGCCGGAGATGACCGTCAGCGGGATGTCCGGCAGCACCGGCGGCTGGCTGCGATAGGCCTGCAGCGCCGCCACCAGGCCGGCCAGCTCGGCGCCGCGGGTGCGCATCACGGCCATGGTGAAGCCTTCCCGGCGCAGGTCGGCGAGCACGTCCTCGGGCAGCACGGCGATCGCCTTGCGGTAGCAGCGTTCCAGCAGGCCACAGCGGGCCAGCAGCCAACTGGCCAGGTGGGCGAACTTCTCCAGGCGGCGGAAGGCCGGGGTGAAGATCAGCTCGCAGGCTTCGTCGGAGACGTCCGCCAGCACCAGTCCGACGATACGCTGCGGCCGCGCGGCGGTGGCGGCGCGCACCAGGGGGCCGCCGCCGCTGTGCGCCACCAGCACGAAGGGGCCGGGGCCCAGGTGGTCGAGCAGGTCGTTGAGGTCATCGGCCATCCGCTGCATGCTACGCGGCTGGGCATCCGCCGGGCTGCGGCCGAGGCCGCTGCGGTCGTAGACCACCGCGCGGGCCCGCTGCGCCACCAGCGGCTGCACCAGCCCCCAGAAGGAACGGCTGGCGGCCAGGCCGCTCTCGAACACCACGGTGGGCGCCCGCCCGTCCGCCGGCCCCGGCAGCGCCTGGTAGAACAGCTCGCGGCCATCGCGGGTGCGCGCCAGCCCTGGCGTGCCCTGGGTCGGCGCGGGTGCTGCAGGCTCGATGGCCATGGTTCGTCTCCTGGTGGCATGGCGAAAGATGGCAAATGATAATCATTAATTCACATCGATAGACAGGTGTCTGTGCGCCCAGGATGACTCGGAATCCAGCGTCGCTCGGGACGGCTCCCTCTCCCGCTTGCGGGAGAGGGAACGGGGTCAACCCGAAACATCCATGCAACCGGGTTACACCGTTCGCGAGCAAGCTACTCGTGAGTTCAGTGCTCGCCCTGAAGAGCGCCCTCTCCCCAGCCCTCTCCCTGAAGGGAGAGGGGGCCAGTCCGTGCCAAGAAATGTGATGGCTTCAACCGGAAACCCTCGGTGTTGCCGGCTGCCTCAGGAATATCCAAGCGCACCGAACAGCCCCTTTCCCTGAATGGAGAGGGGGCCAGTCCGTGCCAAGAAATGTGATGGCTTCAACCGGAAACCCTCGGTGTTGCCGGCTGCCTCAGGAATATCCAAGCGCACCGAACAGCCCCTTTCCCTGAATGGAGAGGGGGCCAGTCCGTGCCAAGAAATGTGATGGCTTCAACCGGAAACCCTCGGTGTTGCCGGCTGCCTCAGGAATATCCAAGCGCACCGAACAGCCCCTTCTCCCTGAAGGGAGAGGGGGCCAGTCCGTGCCAAGAAATGTGATGGTTTCAACCGGAAACCCTCGGTGTTGCCGGCGGCCTCAGGAATATCCAAGCGCACCGAACGGCCCCTCTCCCTGAAGGGAGAGGGGGCTAGTCCGTGCCAAGAAATCTGATGGTTTCAGCCGGAAGCCCTCGGTATCGCCGGCTGCCTCAGGAATATCCAAGCACACCGAACGGCCCCCTCTCCCGCTTGCGGGAGAGGGCTGGGGAGAGGGTGGCGGAGTCAGTCCGAAACACCCATGCAACCAGCTAGCACCGTTCGCGAGCAAGCTCGCTCCTACGAGAAGCAACCCCGCGCAGCTTCAAAGCACCCACCATTCCGCTCTACCATGCCCCATCTCCCACGCGTACCCGCCCATGCAGCTGAACAACCTGATCCGCCGCCTCGACCTGGTCACCCTGCAGCTCTTCGTGGCCATCCACGAGGAAGGCAGCCTGACCCGCGCCGCCGCCCGCGAGGCCATCGCCATGTCGGCGGCGAGCAAGCGCCTGAGCGAGCTGGAGGCCGCGCTCGGCACCGCGCTGTTCGCCCGCCAGGCGCGCGGCATGAGCCTCACCCCGGCCGGCGAAACGCTGCTGCACCACGCCCGGCGCATGCTCTTCAACCTGGAGAAGATCGGCCTGGAGCTGGGCGAGCACCTGCAGGGCGTGCGCGGCTACGTGCGCATGCTGGCCAACCTCTCGGCGATCATCCAGTTCCTGCCCGAAGACCTCGCCGCCTTCGCCGCGCGCCACGAGCGGATCAAGGTGGACCTGGAGGAACGCCCCAGCAACGGGGTGGTCCAGGGCGTGCTCGACGGCGTGGCCGACCTGGGCATCTGCTCCTCCGACAGCGACACCCGCGAACTGCTCAAGGTGCGCTACAAGCGCGACCAGCTGGTGCTGGTGCTGCGCGCCGAGCACCCGCTGGCCAGGCTGCGCCAGGTGGCCTTCGCCGACACCCTGGACAACGACTTCGTCGGCCTGCATTCGGCCAGCTCCATCAACATGCGCACCCACGAGGCCGCGCGGCGCGCCGGCAAGGTGCTGCGCCTGCGCATCCACGTGCCCAGCTTCGACGCCGTGTGCCGCATGGTGCAGGCCGACATGGGCGTGGGCATCCTGCCGCGCCAGGCCTTCGAGCTGTTCGGCGGCGCCCTGGGCCTGCGCGCGGTGGCGCTGAGCGACGACTGGGCCGAGCGCGAACTGCTGCTGGTGGCCCGCGAGCTGGAGTCGCTGTCGCCGGTCAGCCGCCTGCTGTTCGAGCACCTGCGGGACGCGCCCTAGGCCGGGCCTTTGCGCCGAACCTTCGCGTTTGGCGAAGGGTTGTTGCCGACACAGGGTTGGTGCGCGGCGCCCGTGGTCCCTAGTCTCGGCGCAAAGTCCAAGAACAACGAGGTACCGCGGTATGACTGCCCCGCTCGAAGGCATCAGGGTCCTGGAAATAGGCACGCTGATCGCCGCCCCCTTCGCCGCCCGCCTGCTCGGCGAGTTCGGCGCCGAAGTGATCAAGATCGAAGCCCTGGGCCAGGGCGACCCCCTTCGCAAGTGGCGAAAGCTGCACCAGGGCACCTCGCTCTGGTGGTACCTGCAGTCGCGCAACAAGAAGTCCCTGGCACTGGACCTCAAGGCCGCCGAGGGCCTGGCCATCGTCAAGCGCCTGCTGCAGCGCACCGACGTGCTGATCGAGAACCTGCGCCCCGGCGCCCTGGAGAAGCTCGGCCTGGGCTGGGACGTGCTCCACGCCATCAACCCCGGGCTCACCCTGGTGCGCATCTCCGGCTACGGCCAGAGCGGCCCCTACCGCGACCGCCCGGGCTTCGGCGCCATCGGCGAGGCCATGGGCGGCATCCGCTACACCACCGGCGAGCCGGGCTCGGCGCCGGCGCGCGCCGGCATCAGCCTGGGCGACTCGCTGGCCTCGCTGCACGCGGTGATGGGCGCCCTGCTCAGCCTGTTCAACGTGCGCGCCAACGGCGGCGAAGGCCAGGTCGTCGACGTCTCGCTGGTGGAAAGCGTGTTCAACCTAATGGAAAGCCTGGTGCCCGAGTACGACCTGCTCGGCCACGTGCGCGAACGCAGCGGCGGCTCGCTGCCGGGCATCGCCCCGTCGAACACCTATCGCACCGCCGACGGCGCCTTCGTGGTCATCGCCGGCAACAGCGACCCGATCTTCCGCCGCCTGATGCAGGCCATCGGCCGCCCGGACCTGGGCGAGGCCCCCGGGTTCGCCCACAACGACGGCCGCGCCGCCCAGGCCGCGCTGCTGGACGACGCCATCGAGGCCTGGACGCGCCGCCATTCCATCGACCAGGTGCTGGCCGCGCTGGAAACCGCCGAGGTGCCCGCCGGACGCATCTACTCGGTGGCTGACATCGTCGCCGACCCGCACTACCAGGCCCGCGGCATGCTGCTGGACAGCGCCCTGCCGGACGGCACCCGGGTGCGCATGCCGGGCATAGTGCCCAAGCTCTCCGCCACCCCCGGCCGGGTCAACTGGCAGGGGCCGCAGTTGGGCGAGCATACCGACGCCCTGCTCGCCGGCCTGGGCCTGGACGGCGGCGAGATCGCCCGCCTGCGCGAACAGGGGGTGGTGCAATGATCCCCGACAATCCCGAATTCCTGGTGGTCCAGGAGGTCGCACCGCGAGACGGCCTGCAGATCGAGCCGACCTGGGTCCCCACGCAGGACAAGATCGACCTGGTCGACGGCCTCTCGCGCCTTGGCTTCAGCCGCATAGAGGCGGGTTCCTTCGTCTCGCCCAAGGCCATTCCGGCGTTGCGCGACGGCGATGAGGTGTTCCGCGGCATCCGCCGCCAGCCGGGCGTGGTCTATGTCGCGCTGATCCCCAACCTCAAGGGCGCCGAGCGCGCCCTGGCCGCCGGCGCCGACGAGCTGAACCTGGTGCTCTCGGCCAGCCAGTCGCACAACCGGGCGAACATGCGCATGCGCCGCGAGCAGTCGCTGGCCGGCTTCGGCGACATCGCCCTGGCGGTACGCGGCCGCGCGGTGAGCCTCAACGCCACGGTGGCCACTGCCTTCGGCTGCCCCTTCGAGGGCAAGGTCGATGAAGACCTGGTGCCGCGCCTGCTGGACGCCTACCTGGAGCTGGGCGTGCAGGGCGTGACCCTGGCCGACACCACCGGCATGGCCAACCCGCATCAGGTGGCGCGCCTGGTCAGGCGCAGCCTGGAGCGCCTGCCGGCGGCCATGCTCACCCTGCACTTCCACAACACCCGCGGCCTGGGCCTGTGCAACGTGCTGGCGGCCTACGAGGCCGGCGCGCGGCGCTTCGATGCCGCGCTCGGCGGCCTGGGCGGCTGCCCGTTCGCACCGGGCGCTTCGGGCAACATCTGCACGGAAGACCTGGTCAACCTCTGCGAGGAAACCGGCATCCCCACCGGCATCGACCTGCCCGGCCTGCTGGCCCTGTCGCGCCGGCTGCCGGCGCTGCTCGGCCACGAGGTGCCGGGGCAACTGGCCAAGGCCGGGCGCAACTGCGACCTGCACCCGCTGCCGGCCGACCTGCCCGCCTGAGCCGGCGAAAAACACCGGGGCGCCAAGGCCCCAGCCAGACTACAAGAACAACAGGGCTGCCCACGCGGTGGCCCGACTGGAGAAAAACGATGAGTCTCGATGCCCTGCACCTGGGCGCCGCCGACGGCGCCGACAGCGAGAAAGCCCTGGTCCGCAAGGTGGCCTGGCGGCTGATGCCGCTGATCATGGTCTGCTACCTGTTCGCCTTCTTCGACCGCATCAACATCAGCTTCGCCAAGTTCCAGCTGCAGACCGACCTGGGCTTCAGCGACACCGCCTACGGCCTGGGCGCCAGCCTGTTCGTGGTCGGCTACGTGCTGTTCGAGGTACCCAGCAACCTGATGCTGTACAAGGTCGGCGCGCGCCGCTGGATCGCCCGCATCATGATTTCCTGGGGCCTGGCCACGGCGGCCATGGTGTTCGTCAACAGCGAATGGCAGTTCTACGGCCTGCGCTTCGTCATCGGCGCCATGGAAGCCGGCTTCGCGCCCGGCGTGCTCTACTACCTGACGCTGTGGTTCCCGCGGCACTTCCGCGGCCGCATCACCTCGCTGCTGTTCCTCGCCTCGGCCTTCTCCGGGCTGTTCGGCGCGCCGCTGTCCGGGCTGGTGCTCGGCCACCTCGACGGCGTGCTGGACATGCGCGGCTGGCACTGGCTGTTCCTGCTCGGCGGCCTGCCCTGCGTCGGCCTCGGCCTGCTGGTGCTGGCCCTGCTGAAGGACCGCGTGGAAGACGCGCCCTGGCTGAACGCCGAGGAAAAGCGCCTGCTGCTGTCGCGCATCGACCCGCCCCAGGCCGCCCACGGCCAGGGCTCGCTGCTGCAGGCGATCCGCATCCCCGGCTTCCTCACCCTGGGGCTGATCTACTTCCTCATCCAGGTCGCCTCCTACGGCCTGAACTTCTGGGCGCCGCAGCTGATCCGCAGCGCCGGCACCGAGAACCCCTCGGTGATCGGCCTGCTGACCGCAGTGCCCTACATCTGTGGGGCCATCGCCATGGTCATCTGTGGCCGGCTGTCCGACGCCAGCGGCGAGCGCCGCTGGTTCACCGCCGGGCTCATCGCCCTGGGCGCGCTGGGCTTCCTCTGCGCCGGCCTGTTCGACGACCACACGCCGCTGCTGATCCTCAGCCTGGGCCTGCTCGGCGCCGGCGTGGTGGCCTCGATCCCGAGCTTCTGGGCCCTGCCGCCGAAGCTGCTGGCCGGCGCTGGAGCGGGCGCGGCCGGTGGCATTGCGCTGATCAATACCCTGGGCCAGCTGGGCGGCATCGTCAGCCCGGTGCTGGTGGGCCGCATTCGCGATCTCACTGGCAGTACCACTCCGGCGTTGTACCTGATTGCTGTCACCAGCCTGGTTACGGCTGCGTTGGTCTTGTTTGCTTTGCCGCAGAAGTTGCGGATGCGTGATTTGCCGGTGCGGTGAGGGAGGATCTCCTTGTAGGAGCGAGCTTGCTCGCGAACGGTGCTCACCCGTGGCTACGGTGTTTTGGGGGAGCGCCTTTTCCTCTCCCCAGCCCTCGGCTGCGCGCCCCGCCCTGAAGGGAGAGGGGGCTAGTCCGTGCCGAGAGAAGGAATGGCTTCAGCCGGCAATCTCTGCGCTAGCCGGCTGACTCCAGAACATCAACGTCTGCCCAACGGTCCCCTCTCCCTTCAGGGAGAGGGTTAGGGAGAGGGCGCTCTTCAGGACACGCCCCGAATCCAGCCGGCAGAACACCGTTCGCGAGCAAGCTCGCTCCTACTTCGCCTTGTTCTCCCGCAGCATGCGTCTGGGAATCCCCAGCAGAATGGTCAAGCCCCCCGCGATCAATACCAAGGCAACCGTATACATCCCCCACGACAAGCTCCCCGTCGCCCCACGCACCCAGCCGATGACGATGGGCGCAGTCAGCCCGCCCACCTGCCCCAGGCTGCTGATCAGCGCGATACCGCCGGCCGCCGCCGTGCCGGACAGAAAGGCGGTGGGGATGGTCCAGAACAACGCCGTCACCGAGAGATAGCCCACGCACATGATCGACAGCAGGACGATCGACAGGCTCCAGTTCGATGGCAGGTAGCCGATGGCGGCGACGGCCCCGGCCACCACCAGGATGCAGGCCATGAAGTGCCAGCGGCGCTCCACCACCCGGTCGGAGTTCCAGCAGACGATGAGCATGCCGATCGCGCCGACTATCCAGGGCAGTGCGGAGAGCAGGCCGATGTACCAGACGTTGGTCACGCCCGACTGCTTGATCAGCGTGGGGGCCCAGAAGTTCAGCACCGAGCCGGCCCAGGGAATGACGAAGTAGCCGAAGGCGGCGATGTAGACCCAGGGGTTCCGCAGCGCCGCGGAGAAGTCGTGGCCCTTCTCGACGGCGGCCTTGGCGCTGGCATCCTCGGCCAGGTGCGCCTGAACGATGGCCTTTTCCACCGGGCTGAGCCACTTCGCCTGCTCCGGCTTGTCGGCCAGGTAGAAGTAGGCGATCACGCCGGCGACGATGGACGGCGAGCCTTCGAGCAGGAACAGCCACTGCCAGGCCTTCAGCCCGTAGACGCCGCCCATGTTGTGCATGATCCAGCCGGAGACGATGCCGCCGATCGTCCCCGCCGCGGCGATGCCGAGGATGAACCGGGACGTCACCCGGGCCCGGCGCCCGGACGGGTACCAGTAGGTCAGGTAGAGGATCACCCCGGGCAGGAAGCCCGCCTCCGCGCAGCCGAGGGCGATCCGCGCGACGTAGAACTGCATGGGGGTCTGCACGAACATCATGCAGGTGGAGATCAGCCCCCAGAGGATCATGATCCGGGAGATGGTGACCCTTGCGCCGAATCGCTGCAGGCACAGGTTGCTCGGCACCTCGAAGAGGATGTAGCCGACGAAGAACAGGCCCACGCCGAAGCCGTAGGCGGCTTCGCTGAGGCCGATGTCGGCGCTGAACTCCAGGTGGGCGAAGCTGATGTTCACCCGGTCGATGAAGCCGAGCACGTAGCAGATGAAGAGAAAGGGCAGGATCCTCAGGTTCAGTTTCCGATAGGTCGCGTCGACGTCCGACGGGTTCAGTTCGGCCAGCGTTATTGCGGGGGTTGCTGATTGCATCGTTGTTCTCCACCCGTTGGCTGCCTGCGAAAGGCATGCAAAGGCCCTTGCCCACTCTTCGCAGAGGGACAGCCGCTATTCGATTGATCGTGCTGGTGAGTGCGGGGTCAGCCTCGCGGCCCGCCCGGGGCGGGAGGCCTCAAGGCTCCCGTTCGGCGCCGAATACGCCGCGCTCGGCGAGCGCCCTTATCTGCTCGGCGGAAAAGCCATAGGCCATGAGTACTTCGTCGCGGTGCTCGTCGAGCCGGGGCGGCCGCCTGCGCAAGGCGCCCGGCGTGCGCGCCAGCTTCACCGGGATGCCCGGGCCGCTGTAGCCCTCCTCGTCCATGACCATGTGGCGGTGCAACGTATGCGGCGCCTGCGCCACCGTCCCGACGTCGAGGATGGCCGCCGCCGGCACGCCCTTGCGCAGCAGTTCCTCGCCGAACGCCTCGCCGCGGACCTGCCCGAACAGCCTTTTCAGCTCGACGTCGAGCGCGGCCCGGTTCTCGACGCGCAACCCGTTCGTGGCGTACCGCGGGTCGTCTGCCAGCCCGGGCGCCCCCAGCAGTCGAGCGAGCAGGCGGAACTGCCGGTTGTTCGCCACAGCGACGAATATCGGCGCGCCCGCCGTCTCGAACAGGTCGTAGGGCACGATGTTCGGGTGGCCATTGCCGACCGGCTTCGGCGGCACCTTCGAGGCCAGGAAGTTCGCCAGGTACGGGTGCGCCATGCTCACCCCGCTGTCGTACAGGGCGACGTCGGCCATCTGCCCGCGGCCGGTGCCGTTGCGTTCGTGCAGCGCCAGCAGGGCCGCGAGCGCCGCATTCATACCCGTGCACATGTCGACGATGGGCGAGCCCAGCCTGACCGGCAGCCGCCCGGGCTCGCCATTGATGCTCATCAGGCCGGAAAGCGCCTGCACCACGGCGTCGTAGCCGGGCAGTTCGCCGAGCGGGCCGTCGTCGCCGAAGCCGGTGATGCGGCAGTGCACGAGCCGGGGCAGGCGCCGGGTGATCTCCAGCGGCGACTCGATGCCCCAGGCGCGCAGGGTGCTCGCCTTGAAGTTCTCGATGAGCACGTCGGCGCTTTCCAGCATCGTCCAGAACACCTCGCGGCCGGCCTCGCAGCCCATGTCCAGGGTGATCGCCCGCTTGTTGCGGTTCACCGCGTTGAAGTAGGCCGCGCTGCCGTCCACGAACGGCGGGCCGAAGCCGCGGCATTCGTCGCCCTCGGGGCCTTCCACCTTGACCACGTCGGCGCCGTGGTCCGCCAGTATCTGCGCGGCGAAGGGCCCGGCGAGGACCCGCGAGGCGTCGATGACGCGCAATCCGTCCAGTGCACCGGCCATCACGCACCTCCCCTGGGCGCTTCGCCCACCCGCCACTCGAAGCGGCCGGTCGCCAGGTCCTTCTGCGTGACGCTCAGCGCCAGCCGGTGGTTGTGCGCATCGGCGGCGCCTTCCAGCAGGCCGTTCCAGATGTCGAAGACCGCCGGGTGCAGGGCCCGGGACTGGCCGAACAACGTCCAGCCGCGCTGGGTGATGGCGTAGCCCTCGGCGGTTTCCCGCACAGACACTTCGTCCCCCTGGGCCCGGGCCAGCCTGGCCAGGAAGTCGACGAAGGCGTGCAGCGACTTGTCCTTCGCCACCCCCAGGCGCGCCGCGGTCTCGTGGTAGCACTGCATGGCCACCTGGCGCGCCGAGAGACGCAGCACGTTCACGGCCTCGCAGGGGCCGAAGAGGTCGACGGCGGTGGGCAGGGTCGAGCGGACGTATTCCATCGCATAGTTGCGGCTGGCCTTCTCGATGCGCGCCTGGGGCCAGGTGCTGGAGGGCAGCGTGGGCGCGGCGGCCGGGTCGAAGTCCGGGGCGTCCTCGTGCCTGGCGAAGCGCAACCGCTCGTGGGGCGCCAGGGGTTCGTCGTATTCGTAGTAGTAGCCTTCCAGGCCGGACTGGCCATCGGCGGTCTGCTTGGTGCACACGAAGCCCAGGCGCGGGTTGCCCAGGCTGACGCCGTTCTGCGCATGCCAGCCACGCAGCATGGCCGCGGAAACCTCCGAGGGAATGGCGCACAGCGCGGTGCCCGACCAGATCCAGCGCGGCGGCGTGTAGCGCACCCAGGCCTTGCGGTCGCTCTCGTACATGTACTCGACCGAGACGCCGCCGATGTTGTTCGACAGGTAGTGATATTGCGCGGCGGCCACCGCAGGCGGGAGCTCGTCGATGCCCAGTTTCGCCAGGCCCTGGAGGAACCGTTCCGAGCGTTGGCGGCAGAACACCTGGTAGACCAGTTCCGCCGCGCGGGAGGTGCCTTGCCGGGTCACCGAGGAAAGTACCATGCCGGTGAAGAACGAATGGTACCAGTGCGCTACCGCATGCCATGCCTCGCTGGTTTCTTTATCGACTACCGTATTCATCTCTACTACCTTCTAGTTGTTTTAGGTTTGCCTGAGACCATCTACGACGTAATCCGCAATCTCTTCTGCAACTTTCATCCGCTGCATATCCGTTTCGCCCGGTTGCCGGCGATACCACATGGTCGTCCAGTTCAATGCCCCCAACAGCGGCTTGACCAACAAGTGCGAATCGACGGACTTGAATATGCCGGCGACGATTCCCTCCTCTATCACTTCGCGAAACAATGCTTCGTATTCGTCGCGCATGACGATGAGCCGCTGCATCTCCGCACGCTGGGCATCGGTCAGGCTGCCGGTGAGGTGCATCTCGACGCCCTGCACGGTCACCCGCTGATAGGACGTGTATTCCATCATCAGCCGGGTATGCTCGACCGCCATCCGCCGGAGCCGCTGGTCCGCGCTCTGGGCTACGTCCGCGGCGATGGGCGCAACGCTTTCCAGGTTCATTTCCATGGCCCGCCGGTGCACGGCGGCGAACAGGTCCCCCTTGCTCCGGTAGTAGTAATAGACACTGCCCTTGGTAGCCTGAATCTGGTCCGCCACGTAATCGATAGAAGTCGCTTCATAACCAATTCTGGAAAAAGCCTCTGCCGCGGCATCCAATATCGCCGACTGGCGCAATGGCATGTTTTCGTAACGGACGGATTTATTGGCCACACTTCATTCCTTTTTGTTCAGGTTTCCACACAACGAATGTTTTACCTGGCGCGCCAGGACCACTCGCTGGATCTCCGAAGTGCCTTCGTAGATTTCGGTGATCCGCTGGTCGCGATAATAACGTTCCATCGCGCTGGGCTTTACGTAGCCCCGGCCACCAAGAATCTGTAGGGCATCGTCCACAATGCAGTGGGAAGCTTCGCTGGAGAACAGCTTGGCCATCGCCCCCAACGCCGTTATGTCGTCGCCACGGTCGTATGCGCGGGCGGCTTCGTAGGTCAGCATGCGGGCCGCGGACAGCGAGGTGACGGCGTCGGCCAGTTTGAAGCCGACGCCCTGGTGGTCGATGATCGGGCGCCCGAAGGTGCTGCGTTCCACTGCATGGGCCGCGGCCTCCTCGAATGCCGCCAGGGCGATGCCGTTGGCCTGGGCGGCTATGACCACGCGGCCCACGGCGAGGGTGGCCAGCGCCAGGCCAAGGCCCTTGCCGGCTTCGCCGACGATGGCGTCGCCCTCGACGTAGGTATCCAGCTTCAGGTTGGTGGTGGTCGTGCCACGGATGCCCATCTTGTCTTCGTAGTGGTCGATCACCACGCCCTCGGCATCCCGGGCCACGACGAAGGCGCTGATGGCCTTCCTGCCGGCGCTCTCGCCGGTGGCGGCGAAGACGATGAAGTGCCGGGAGTGGCCGCCGTTGCCCAGCCAGCATTTCTCGCCGCGTATCCGCCAGCCCTTGCCCATGCGGGTGGCGGTGGTCTGCAGGGCAGCGGGGTCGGAGCCCGCGCCACGCTCGCTGAGCGCGAAGTTCACCGCGGCCCCGGTTTCGGCGAGCCCGCCCAGCAGCCGGCGCTTCTGCGCGTCGCTGCCGCCGAGCAGCACGGGGAATGCGCCGAGGGACAAGGCCGCCACGATCGCGGCGGTGGAAGCGCAGCCGCGCGCCAGTTCCTCGACCACGGCCACCAGCGCGCACAGCGACGCCCCTTCGCCGCCATGTTCGCGGGGCACGAACATGCCGCTCAGGCGGTTTTCCAGCAGCACGGGCAGGTGTTCCAGCGGGTAGCGCTGGTCGCGGTCGATCTCGGCGGCCAGCGGGCGGAAATGGCGCTCGCCGAGCAGCCGGGCGATCTCCTGCCAGCGGCGCTCGTCAGCGGTCAGCGGTGGGCTCCAGATGATGCTCATGGGAATACTACCAAGTAGGTTTTCGGGAAGTGACAACGAATCCCGGGCAAGCCGGAATCCCGTCTTGCGATCAACATACTACTCAGTATCTAAAACCGTCATCGCCTCGCCAGCAGCCCGTCCCCGCTGCCCGCCAAGCAAGATGCCACCCCTCTCCAGCCCTTCCCCCAACGATTCCCGAGCAAGCCTCCAGCCCGCAAAGCAGCGCAAACCCTGACGCAGGATGGGTGGAGCGAAGCGATGCCCATCGCCCTGATAGCCACACCTATCAGGAACACTCCTACAGACATAGATACCGCTTTACCCAGTCCAAACGACCAACGCCCTACCCGTCTATTCCGAGCCTTCCGTCCACGCCGGCGGAACCTTCTGCTATCCTGTGCGTCCTTTCGCTGTCGGTCACCGCCTTGACCGTGCTCCGCATGACAGCCGCGCGCCTGCGCACTCCATAAGAACCAAGGACACCTGATGACTACCTCTGCAACCGAACCGCGACGCGGTGCGGCCCTGGTGCTATTCGCCCTCGCCGTGGGCGGTTTCGCCATCGGCACCACCGAGTTCGCCACCATGAGCCTGCTGCCGCTGTTCGCCCCGGCCCTGGGCATCGATGCGCCCACCGCGGGCCATGTGATCAGCGCCTACGCCCTGGGCGTGGTGGTGGGCGCGCCGCTGCTGGCGGTACTCGGCGCGCGCCTGCCGCGGCGTACCCTGCTGGTGCTGCTGATGGGGCTGTTCGCCCTGGGCAACGGCCTCAGCGCGCTGGCGCCGACCTACCACTGGATGCTGCTGTTCCGCTTCGTCAGCGGCCTGCCCCATGGCGCCTACTTCGGCATCGCCGCGCTGGTGGCCGCCTCGCTGGTGCCGCCGCACCGGCGCACGGTGGCGGTCGGGCGGATGTTCCTCGGCCTGACCGTGGCCACCATCGTCGGCGTGCCCCTGGCCAACTGGCTGGGCCAGGCCCTGGGCTGGCGCTGGAGCTTCGCGCTGGTTGCCGCCCTGGGCGTGACCACCATGCTCTGCGTGCGCCTGCTGGCGCCCTACTCGCCGCCCGAGGCCGGCGCCAGCCCGCTGCGCGAGCTGGGCGCGCTGAAGCGCGGCCAGGTGTGGCTGACCCTGGGCATCGGCGCCATCGGCTTCGGTGGCCTGTTCGCGGTGTACACCTACCTGGCCGACATCCTCGGCGCGGTCACCCATGTCTCCCCCGCCGTGGTGCCGCTGGTGCTGGCGGTGTTCGGCGTCGGCATGACCCTCGGCAACATGTTCATCCCGGTGCTCGCCGACCGCGCGCTGATGCCCACCGCCGGCGGCCTGCTGGTGTGGAGCGCGGTGGTGCTGGCGATCTTCCCGTTCACCGCCGGCAATATCTGGAGCATCGCCCTCTGCGTATTCTTCGTCGGCTTCGGCGGCGCCCTGGGCACGGTGCTGCAGACGCGGCTGATGGACGTGGCCGAGGACGCCCAGGGCCTGGCCGCGGCGCTGAACCACTCGGCCTTCAACTTCGCCAACGCGCTGGGCCCGTTCCTTGGCGGCCTGGCCCTGGCCGCCGGCTACGGCTGGACCTCGCCGGGCTGGGTGGGCAGCCTGTTGGCCATCGGCGGCTTCGTGCTCTGGTCGATCTCCCTGGCCAGCAGCCGCCGCCAGGAAAGGGCCGCCCTGCAGGGCGACTGCTGAGCGGACGCGGCGGCCCTACCCACGGGCCGCCGTCACGGCCGCCGCGCCGTGGGCCCGTCGCCCTGCTGCCCGTCCACCCAGAGCGAGCGCAGGTCGCAGATGACCCGCGACGGGTTGCCGATGGACACCAGGCACACGCGGTTCTCCCAGCGGTCCCAGAGGAACACGTACTGGGCGTCGCCGCCGGCGGGGGTGTAGCGCAGCATCATCGCGGCCACCACGGCGATGGCCCAGACCGACAGCAGCAGGGCGAGGAACGCGACCATCTTCATGGCCGCCGACCTCAGGGCCGGACCGCGAGAATGCCCGAATGCACCCGGTACAGCGCCTGTTCGGTGGTGCTGCCGATGATCTTCGCCAGGCCCGGGTGGTAGAGGGTGCCCATGACCACCACGTCCATGCGCTTCTCGTTGGCGAAATCGCTGATGACGCGGGTGGCCGGGCCCTTGACCAGGTGCTGGTAGGGCCGGCCGACGCCGAAGCGTTCGCCGATGCGGTCCATGCGCTGGCGCGAGCGGCCGCTCATCTGCTCGGCGACTTCCGGCGACCAGGCCACGGGGCCCGCGGCATAGGCCAGGTAGCCGCTGGCCAGGTCGTAGGCCTGCAGCAGGTGCAGCTCGGCGCCGCACTGGTGGGCCAGGGCCTGCGCCGACTCTACGATATGGTCGTTCAACTGGTCGACGAGCACGTCGTCCTGGGACAGGTCCAGCGCGGCCAGCACCCGCTGCGGGCACGGGTTGTCGGCGGTGCTGACCAGGTGCAGCGGCACCGGGCACTGGCGCAGCAGCTGCCAGTCCAGCGGGGTCATGATGGCGCGGCTCAGGGCCGGTTCGTACTGGCTGTCCTTCACTACCAGGTCGATGCCGTGCTGCTCCACCAGGCGCAGCGCTTCCTTCAGCGGGTCTTCCGTCCACACTGCCTCGGCGACGACCTCGATGCCCTGGGCGCGCAGGTCGGCGGCGTGCGCCTCCAGCCAGCGTTCCTGGCGCAGGCGCGTCTCTTCGCGGGCGCGGGTCTGCAGCACGCTGTCGAGCACGCCCAGGCCCACCGGCAGGGCATCCAGGGTGACCAGGTGCAGGTGGGCGCCGCCGGCCAGGGCCAGGGCCTTGGCGCGCGCCAGGGCGGCGGTGTCACGGAGCAGGGGATCGCAGATCAGCAGCAGGCGCGAGTAGGCGTTCATGGGGACCTCCGGAGGGGGACAGGGGTTGTGCCCCTAAGCCTGCGCCTTCACCGCCAGCGGCCCCTTGATGTGCATCAAGCGCGCCGTCGCGCCCGCCCTAGGGCAGCATGACCGCAGCGGAGGAAAGCCCGGCTAGTCGCCGGCCGGAGCTCGGGCGCTGCGCACTTCCCGAGAAACCTGGTTCTGGATGGCGTAGGCCGGGTCTTCCAGGGTGTTGAAGTTGCGCACGTACTGGCGGGCGAAGCCGTCCACGCCCAGTTCGCGGTACTGCTGCACGTGCTTGAGCTCGTGGGCCCAGAGAGCCAGGTCGTGCAGGGCGTCGTCCTCGTTGCGGAACACCACCACGTCGATCAGGGTCACGGCGACCACGTCCTGGTTCTGCAACATGGCGCTGGCGGCGTCGATGTCCTGGCCCTGGCCGACGCGGTAGCGCACCGCCTGCAGCAGGTCGTCCGGGTACCAGGCCTGCAGTTGCACGCGCAGGTCCAGGGGCAGCGGCTGCACGCCGGCGGCCACCATGCGGTCGCGGGACTGGGTGAGCCACTGCGCCAGGGCCGGCGCGGCGACGTTGCGCGCGTCCTCCTGGAGCACGCCGAACACCCCGTCGGGGTCGGCGACGCAGATGCAGCCGCCCAGGCAGACTTCCGACTGCCCGGCCGGGCAGGCATACAGGGCCGCGCTGGCACTGAGGCCGGCGGCAAGGACCAGTGAAAGCAGCGGGCGCGACGGGCGGGACTTCGACAAGCGGGGCTCCTGGGGTTCGGGCAGGCGGGCGAGTATACCCGCCTTGCTTCAGACAACGGCGGCGGGGGGTTAGCTCCCCGGGGATGCCTCGGTGGTCAGCGGCGTTTCACGTAGGGCGCATAACGCCTATGGCGTTATCCGCCGTTTGGCCTTGGCTTCCGGCGGCGCCAGGGTTGACCTTGGCGCTGGCTATGGCCCCGGTGTATCGGCGGATAACCGCGAACGGTTATCCGCCCTACGGCTCCAGGGAGGCACGGTCGTAGGAGCGGACTCCGTCCGCGATATGTCGATCCCGGGCAGCACAATCGCGGATAAATCCGCTCCTACGCTGCCCCGCTCGCGCCATTCCCCTGCAGGAGCGCGCCCTGCGCGCGAATCGCGGGCAGGGCCCGCTCCTACAGGTTGACGCCGAACGGCCCCCTCTGCCTCTGGGAGAGGGCTGGGGTGAGGGTGCTCTAGGCCTCTTCCGGCCGCAACCGCAGCGGGTCCACCAGCCCGGCGGCGATGGCCATGCCCACCAGGTCGGCGAGGGTCTGCGCCTGCATGCGCTTCATCACCCGGGCGCGGTACAGGTCCACGGTCTTCACGCTGATGTCCAGCTGCTCGGCGACCTCGCGGTTGGTGTAGCCGCGCACCAGCGGCAGCAGCACGTCGCGCTCGCGCGGGGTGAGCGCGGCGAGGCGTTCGTCCAGCTCGCCCAGGCCGGCCCGCGAGGCGTGCTGGCGGGCGCGGGACTGCAGGGCCTGCTGCACGCTGTCGAGCAGCAGCTGCTCGTTGTAGGGCTTCTCGATGAAGTCCAGCGCGCCGGCCTTGAAGGCGCGGATGACGATGGGCACGTCGGCGTGGCCGCTGACGAAGATCACCGGCAGCTCCAGGCCGCGCCGGCGCATTTCCTCCTGCACGCTCAGCCCGCCCAGGCCGGGCATGCGCACGTCCAGCAGCACGCAGCCGTGGGCGTCCGCCGGGCAGGCGTCGAGGAAATCGCGGCCGCTGGTGAAGGGCAGCGCCTTCAGGCCCACCGACTCGAACAACCAGACGGTGGACTCGAGCATGCCCGGGTCGTCGTCCACCACGTACACCACCGCCTCTTGCGGCACTTCCATCCCCTGCTCCTTCCGTTCCCCGTTCATCCCCGCCCCCCTTCGCCGGCCGCCGGCAGCCGGCACTCCAGGCGCAGGCCGTCGACCACCGGACGCGCGTCCAGGGTGCCGCCGAAGCCCTCGACCATGCCGCGGCTCATCGACAGCCCCAGGCCCAGGCCGTCCGGCTTGCTGCTGTAGAAGGGCGTGAACATGCGCTCCAGGGTCTGCTCGTCGGCCCCCGGGCCGTTGTCCTCCACCCACACGCACAGCCGCCCGTCCGCCTCCAGCGCCGAACCGATGGCGATGGCCGAAGGCGCGCCGGCGTGGCGCTCGCGGTTGGCCTCGATGGCGTTGCGCAGCAGGTTCAGCAGCACCTGCTGCAGCAACACCCGGTCGGCGTAGACCGGCGGCAGATTCTCCGCCAGCGCCTGGGCGATGGCTACCCCGCCCTGCCCCGCTTCCCAGGCGCACAGGCCCAGGGACTCGCGCACCAGTTCGTTGACGTCCAGCGCCTGCAGGCGGCGCTGGCCCTTGCGCAGGAAGGCGCGCAGGCGGCGGATGACTTCCGAGGCGTGGTTGGCGTGCTCGGTGATGCGCGCCAGGCCCTGGGCCACGCGCTGCGCCGCCTCCGGGTTGCTGCCCAGGGCCGCCAGGTAGCGCTGGCTGGCGCCGGCGTAGTTGACCACCGCGGCCAGCGGCTGGTTGATCTCGTGGGCGATGCCCGAGGCCAGCTCGCCGAGGGTGACCAGGCGCGCGCTGTGGGCCAGTTCGTCCTGGTGGCGACGCTGCTGGTTTTCGCGCAGTTCGCGCTCGGTCATGTCGCGGGCCACCAGCGAGTAGTAGCGCTCGCCGCCGGCCGCGCGGTGGCCCAGCAGCACCAGCGACACCGGCACCGGCGCACCGCCGCCCAGCGGCCGCAGCTGGCCTTCGGCGCGCCATACGCCCTGGCCGTCGGCAGCGTTCCAGCCCTCTGCCGCCAGGCGCCGCAGCAGGGCCTCGTCGAACAGCCCGTCGAGGCTCGCCGGCAGGCTTTCCTCGCCCAGCGCCAGCGCCTTGCGCGCCGCCGGGTTGGCATAGTTGGGGCGCCCGCCGGCGTCGACGAACAGCACCAGGTCGGCGTTGGCCTCCACCACCTCGGCCAGGCGCCGGCGGTTCTCCTCGGCGCGCACCCGCGCGGTGATGTCGCGGGATACGCTGACCACCTCCACCACCGCCCCGGTGTAGGTCTCGCGGATGGCGCGGCTGGCGGTCTCGAACCACAGGTAGTGGCCGTCGCGGTGGCGCAGGCGGTAGGTCAGGGTGGCGTAGCCGTCCTGCTCCAGGGCGTCGCGGGTATGCCGGGCCACGCGCTTGCGGTCATCCGGGTGCAGCAGCGGCAGCACCGACTGGCCGCGCATCTCCTCCGGCCAGTAGCCCAGCAGCGGCCAGGACGAGGGCGAGGCGTCGAGGATGACGCCGTCCAGGGTGCGCCGCGAGATCAGGTCGCTGGTGTTCTCGATGATCTGCCGGTACAGCCGCCGCGCCCGCGCCGCCTCGCGTTCGCCGGCGATCTGCGCGCTGGCCTCGCGGCCGCGCACCAGCACCTCGGCCTGGCCGGCGTCGGGGATGAAGCTCCAGAGGAAGTGCCGGCCGCCCTGCTCGCTGGGCGCGTCCTGTACTGCGCGGGCCTGGGCCAGGCAACTGCGCAGCAGCTCGCGATGGTTGCTCGGCAGCAGTTCGCGCACGTCCTCCAGGCCCAGCTCGGCGGCCAGGCGGCGCAGGGCCGGGTTGCCGTCCAGCAGGTGCCCGTCGCCATCCAGCAGCAACGCCGGCAGCGGCTCGGCGGCCAGCAGCGGCGCGCTGCGCCGAGCGCCCCCGGCCAGCGCGAGCACTTCGCCGAGCAGCTCGCCGATCCAGCCCAGCCAGGGCGCGGCCGCCTCCGGCGCCGCCAGCAGCAACAGGCCGGGTTCGCCGCCCAGCGCCAGGTTCAGCGCCAGGCCGTGGCTCCAGCCGGCGCGGCGCAGGCGCCCGCCCAGCCAGCCGGGCAACGCCAGCAGTTCGTCCAGGGGCATGTCGCGGCGCCCGGCGAAGGCGGCGTGCAGGGCCTCGTCGTTGGCCTGCAGCGGGTCGCCGGCGCCGGGTGGCAGGCGCTCGTCGCCCAGCGCCTCGTAGCTGCGCGAGCGCGGCCGCCAGGCCAGGTAAAGCGCACGCGCCAGGGGCGCGCGGGCACGGCACAGGGCGAGCAGCGCGTCGGCCTGGGCGGCCAGGGGCGCGGGCTCGCGGAGCAGGCGCACCAGGGTATTGAGTTCAGGCATGGAGGCGGTCCGGGTGCTTTTGTCTTTATCTAGTATTTATACCATAAGCATATGGTTGTACTTCCATAACAATCTCGGGATTGCTATAAATCGCCCCATCAGCCGCCCGACAAGCCTGCAGGCGGCCAAGAACAATGAGCTAACAATCAGCCACAGGGTATCTACATGTCGATCTTCGAACAGGGTCTCGCGCCTGCCCCGGTCAACCATACCGCGCTGACCCCGCTGAGTTTCATCGAACGCACCGCCAGCGTTTACCCCGACCGCACCGCCGTGATCCACGGCAGCCTGCGCCGCACCTGGCGCGAAACCTACCAGCGCTGCCGGCGCCTGGCCTCGGCCCTGGCCTGGCGCGGCATCGGCCGCGGCGACACGGTCGCGGTGATGCTGCCCAACACCCCGCAGATGCTCGAGGCGCACTTCGCCATCCCGATGATCGGCGCGGTGCTCAACACCCTCAACGTGCGCCTGGACGCCGAGGCCATCGCCTTCATGCTGCAGCATGGCGAGGCCAAGGTTCTGATCACAGACCGTGAGTTCCACGAGGTGATCCGCGCCGCCCTGGGCATGCTCGACCACCCGCCGCTGGTGATCGACGTCGACGACCCGGAATACGGCGAGGGCGAGCCAGTCAGCAGCCTGGACTACGAGGCCCTGCTGGCCGAGGGCGACCCCGAGTACGCCTGGGCCTGGCCGCGGGACGAGTGGGACGCCATCTCGCTGAACTACACCTCCGGCACCACCGGCAACCCCAAGGGCGTGGTCTACCACCACCGCGGCGCCTACCTGAACTCGCTGGGCAACCAGATGACCTGGTCCATGGGCCAGCACCCGGTGTACCTGTGGACCCTGCCGATGTTCCACTGCAACGGCTGGTGCTACCCCTGGACGGTCACCGCGCTGGCCGGCACCCACGTGTGCCTGCGCCGGGTGGACCCGCAGAAGATCCTCACCCTGATCCGCGAGCACCGCGTCAGCCACCTGTGCGGCGCGCCCATCGTGCTCAACGCGCTGATCAACATGCCCGACTCGGCCAAGGCCGCCATCGACCACCCGGTGCACGCCATGGTCGCCGGCGCCGCGCCGCCGGCCAAGGTGATAGGCGCAGTGGAGGAAATGGGCATCCACGTCACCCACGTCTACGGCCTCACCGAGGTCTACGGCCCGGTCACCGTGTGCGCCTGGCACGAGGAGTGGGACGCGCTGCCGCTGGACGAACGGGCGAAGATCAAGTCGCGCCAGGGCGTGCGCTACCCGACTCTGGAAGGGGTGATGGTCGCCGATCCCAAGACCCTGGAGCCGGTGCCGCGCGACGGCCAGAGCGTCGGCGAGATCTTCATGCGCGGCAACACCGTGATGAAGGGCTACCTGAAGAACCCCAGCGCCACCGAGGAAGCCTTCGCCGGCGGCTGGTTCCACACCGGCGACCTGGCCGTGTGGCACCCCGACGGCTACGTGGAGATCCGCGACCGGCTGAAGGACATCATCATCTCCGGCGGCGAGAACATCTCCACCATCGAGGTCGAGGGCGTGCTGTTCCGCCACCCGGCGGTGCTGGAGGCGGCCGTGGTGGCGCGCCCGGACGAGCGCTGGGGCGAGACGCCCTGCGCCTTCGTCACCCTCAAGACCGGCCATGCCGACACCACCGCCGAGCAGGTCATCGCCTTCTGCCGCGAACACCTGGCCGGCTTCAAGGTGCCCAGGACGGTGGTCTTCACCGAACTGCCGAAGACCTCCACCGGCAAGGTGCAGAAATTCGTCCTGCGCGACTGGGCCCACAAGCTCTGACGTCCCCTTCCCACTTGCGATAGCGCCCCGGCCTGGCCGGGGCGCCGAGGTACCCTCATGCCCGACTACAAGGCTCCGCTGCGCGACATGCGCTTCCTGCTCACCGACGTGTTCGACGCCCCGGCCCTCTGGCAGCGCCTGCCGGCCCTGGCCGAGCGCGTCGACGCCGACACCGCCGAGGCCATCCTCGAAGAGGCGGCGAAGCTCACTGGCGGCCTGCTCGCCCCGCTCAACCGCAGCGGCGACGAACAGGGCGCGCAATGGCGGGACGGCGCGGTCAGCACCCCGGCCGGCTTCCGCGAGGCCTACGCCACCTACGCCGAGGGCGGCTGGGTGGGCCTGGCCGGCAACCCCGGGTACGGCGGCATGGGCATGCCGAAGATGCTCTCGGTGCAGTTCGAGGAAATGGTCTACGCGGCCAACGCCAGCTTCGCCCTCTACTCCACCCTGTCCGCCGGCGCCTGCCTGGCGCTGGACGCCCACGCCAGCGAGGCACTGAAGCAGAAGTACCTGCCGGCCATGTACGAAGGCCGCTGGGCCGGCTCCATGTGCCTGACCGAGCCCCACGCCGGCACCGACCTCGGGCTGATCCGCACGAAAGCCGAGCCGCAGGCGGACGGCAGCTACGCCCTCAGCGGCACCAAGATCTTCATCACCGGCGGCGAACAGGACCTGACCGAAAACATCATCCACCTGGTGCTGGCCAAGCTGCCCGACGCGCCGGCGGGCTCGCGGGGTATCTCGCTGTTCCTGGTGCCCAAGGTGCTGGTGGGCGACGACGGCGCCCTCGGCGCGCGCAACGCCGTGAGCTGCGGCTCCATCGAGCACAAGATGGGCATCAAGGCCTCGGCCACCTGCGTGATGAACTTCGACGGCGCCACCGGCTGGCTGGTGGGCGAGCCGAACAAGGGCCTGGCGGCGATGTTCACCATGATGAACTACGAGCGCCTGTCCATCGGCATCCAGGGCATCGGCTGCGCCGAGATGTCCTACCAGGCGGCCCTCGGCTACGCCCGCGAACGCCTGCAGAGCCGCGCGCCGACCGGCCCGCAGCAGAAGGACAAGGCCGCCGACGCGATCATCAATCACCCGGACGTGCGGCGCATGTTGCTGACCATGAAGGCCCTGACCGAGGGCGGCCGCGCCTTCGCCACCTACCTGGGGCAGCAGCTGGACATCGCCAAGTACAGCGACGACACCACCGAGCGCAGCCGCGCCGAAGGCCTGGTGGCGCTGCTCACCCCGGTGGCCAAGGCGTTCTTCACCGACACCGGGCTGGAAAGCTGCGTGCACGGCCAGCAGGTGTTCGGCGGCCACGGCTACATCCGCGAATGGGGCCAGGAGCAACTGGTGCGCGACGTGCGCATCGCGCAGATCTACGAAGGCACCAACGGCATCCAGGCCCTGGACCTGGTCGGGCGCAAGGTGCTGGCCAACGGCGGCGAGCTGCTGGCGCTGTTCGCCGGGGAAATCCGCGCCTTCGCCGAAGCCGCCCCGGACGATGAATTCAGCGCCCCGCTGGTGGACGCCCTCGGCCAACTGGAAGCCCTGACCCGGCAACTGCAGGAGCGCGCAAGGCAAGACCCGCGCGAGCCGGGTGCTGCGGCGGTGGACTACCTGCACCTGTTCGGCTACACCGCCTACGCCTACATGTGGGCGCGCATGGCCCGTGCCGCCGCCGGCCAGGCCGACGACTTCCACAGCGCCAAGCTGGCCACGGCGCGTTTCTACTTCGCCCGCCTGCTGCCGCGCACCCAGTCCCTGGCCAGCGCCGTGCGCGCCGGCAGCGAAAGCCTCTACGCGCTGGAGGCCGGGCAGTTCTGATTCCCTGTTGAGCGTGTTGCGCGGCCAGCCCTTCGGGGGTGTGCCGCGCTTTTTTATTTCGTAGGAGCGAGCTTGTTCGCGAAGGGTGTTCTGTCGGTTGGGGGTGGTGCCTGTGCTGCAGAGCGCCCTCTCCCTAACCCTCTCCCTGAAGGGAGAGGGGACCGTTGGGCAGACGCTGATGTTCTGGAGTCAGCCGGACGTTGCGGCATCCGGTTGAAACCATCCTTGCAGCCGGCACGGACAAGCCCCCTCTCCCTTCAGGGAGAGGGCTGGGGAGAGGGGACGGCGTTCATCCCAAACACCGCTGCTATCGGCTGGCACCGTTCGCGAGCAAGCTCGCTCCTACAAGCCCCCCAGCCCCCCATTACCCCACCGCCCGGCGTAGAATGACCGTCCCAGCGACCCACCGACGCCCGCCATGCCCCTAGACGACCAGACGCTGCGCGACATCTCCCGCCTCACTCTGCAGCACTACCAGGACAGCGCCGAGGCCTTCCGCGAAGGCACCCGCGACCACGACGTCAGCCAGAACATCGCCGCCCTGCTGCGGCATATCCATGGCGAGGCGCCTTTCGCCCTGCTCGACTTCGGCTGCGGCCCCGGCCGCGACCTGAACACCTTCAAGGCCCTGGGCCACGCCCCGGTGGGCCTGGACGGCTGCCCGAACTTCGTCGAGATGGCCCGCCAGGCCAGCGGTTGCGAGGTGTGGCTGCAGGACTTCCTGGCGCTGGACCTGCCGGCGGCGCGCTTCGATGGCATCTATGCCAATGCCAGCCTGTTCCACGTGCCGCGCCAGGAACTGCCGCGGGTGCTGGGCGAGCTGCGTGCGGCGCTGAAGCCCGGCGGCGTGCTGTTCGCCTCGAACCCGCGCGGGGACAATGCCGAGGGCTGGAACGGCCCGCGCTACGGCGCCTACCACGATTGGGAACACTGGAAGCAGCTGCTCGAAGCGGCGGGCTTCGAGCAGTTGGAACACTACTACCGGCCCGCCGGGCTGCCGCGCGAGCAGCAGCCCTGGCTGGCCAGCGTGTGGCGCCGCGCCGAGCCCTAGTTGGCCTTGGCCGCCCAGGCGTTGAAGCGCAGCTCCAGCTCCTCGCCGTGGTCCACCCAGAAGGCGAAGTCCACCGGCACCGCCTGCTCCAGGTTGGCCGGCGCGGTGTTCAGGCGCTCCACCAGGGCCGGGTCGAGCAGCGCGGTGGTCTGCTTGTTGACCGAGCCGTAGCCCAGCTTCACGGTGTGGATCTTCTGCTGCTCGGGGCGCAGCGAGAAGGCGATGAAGTCCTCCGCCTCCTGCTTCTTCGGGCTGCCCTTGGGGATGGCCCAGGAATCGATGGCGTACAGGCTGCCGTTCCACACCACCTTCATCGGCGCGCCCTCCTCCTGGGCGGCGAACACCCGGCCGTTGTAGGCGGTGCTCATCACCACGTCGCCGCTGGCGAGGAACTGCATGGGCTGGGCGCCGGACTCCCACCACTGGATCGACGGCTTGATCTGGTCCAGCTTGCGGAAGGCGCGGTTCACACCCTCGGGGGTGGACAGCACCTTGTAGATGTCCTGCTTGGGCACGCCGTCGGCCAGCAGGGCGATCTCCAGGGTGTACTTGGCGCCCTTGCGCAGCGCGCGCTTGCCGGGGAATTTCTGCGTGTCCCAGAAGTCCGCCCAGCCGGTCGGCGCGGTGCTCAGGCGCTTGGCGTCGTAGGCCATGGCCATGGACCACACCAGCAGGCCGGCGCCGCAGTCGGACACGGTGCCCGGCACGTAGTCGGCGACATTGCCCAGGCGCGCCGGGTCCAGTTGTTCGAACAGGCCCTCGTCGCAGCCGCGCAGCAGTTCCGGGCCCTCGACCTGGACCACGTCCCAGTTGACGCTGTGGGTGTCGACCATGGCCTTGATCTTGCCCATCTCGCCGTTGTACTCGCCGGCGATCACCTTGTTGCCGGTGGCCTTCTCGAAGGGCTTGTAGAAGGCTTCGGTCTGCACGTCCTTGCTGGTACCGCCGAAGGAGATCACGCTCAGGTCGGCCGCCATGGCGCCGGACGCCAGGCCCATGAGCAGGGCCACCGCTATCGGGTTCTTCATTTCCACCTCTTGGCTTTGTTGTTGGCAGATTTCAAGCACGCTAGGCGCCCGGCCTCTGCGGGCCGGGACGCACGCAAAGGGATCAGCTGCGGTAGTCGGCCTCGCCGTCGGCGATCAGGCGCAGGGCCGACTCCCAGGCCAGCAGGTGCAGGCCGCCGGCCAGGGCTTCTTCCTCCTGCACGGCCACGCGCTCGCGCACGGCCTCCGGCGGGTAGCGCAACTGGCGGCCGCCGGCCAGGGCCTGGACCTGGGCCTGGCAGGCGCGCTCGAGGAAATAGATCTGGTTGAAGGCCTCGGCGATGCAGCGCCCAGCGGCCAGCAGGCCGTGGTTGCGCAGGATCATCGCCATGTTCGAACCCAGGTCGCGGACCAGCCGCGAGCGCTCGTCCGGGTCCAGGGCGATGCCTTCGTACTCGTGGTAGCCCAGGCGGTTGTGGAACTTCAGCGCGTGCTGGCTGATCGGCAGCAGGCCGTCCTCCTGGGCCGACACGGCGATGCCGGCGGCGGTGTGGGTGTGGATCACGCAGGCCACGTCCGGGCGCGCGGCGTGCACCGCCGAGTGGATGTTGAAGCCGGCGCGGTTGACGCTGTTCGGGCCGAAGCGCGGGTCGATGACGTCGCCGGCGTGGTCGACCTTGACCAGGTCCGAGGCGCGCATCTCGTGGAACATCACGCCGTAGCGGTTGATCAGGTAGTGGCCCGGCTCGCCCGGCACGCGGGCGGAGATGTGCGTGTCGATGTGGTCGGTCCAGCGGAAGTACGCAACCAGCCGGTACAGCGCGGCGAGGTCGCAGCGGGCCTGCCACTCTTCGGCGGAAATACTCGCGGGGTCGATGTTGTAAGCTGTGTCGCGCATGGCAAATCCTTGTTATCAGGCTCGCGCGGCGTAGGCGCCGCGTTCTGCCCCGGAGTGTGCGGCGCCCGCCGTGGCGCCGCCATGCACAGGGGCGATGGAGTGCCTGCAGTGCTGTTATGGTCGCGTGGCCTGTACAGTTTCCGTTTCCCCCTACCGGACGCTTCGATGCTGTTGCTCGACCCCACTTGCGAAACGCCCCTGGTCACCCAGATCGTCGAAGGCATCGCCCAGGCCATCGACGAGCAGCGCCTGCGCCCCGGCGCCAAGCTGCCCTCCATCCGCAGGTTCGCCCAGAGCCACGGGGTGAGCCATTTCACCGTGGTCGAGGCCTACGACCGCCTGGTGGCGCGCGGCTGCCTGAACGCCGTGCCCAACGCCGGCTTCTACGTACGCGGCCCGGCCAGCGAGGACGCCGCCGAGGCGCCCGCGCCGGAGTTCGACTTCGACGCCCACCTGCTGCTGCACAAGGTGTTCCAGCCCCTGGGCATGGAGCTGCGCCCCGGCGTCGGCCTGCTGCCCGAGCACTGGCTGGACGCCGAGGGCCTGCTGCGCGGCCTGCGCACCCTGGCCCGGGAAGAGCCGCGGCAATTCGGCAACTACGGCCACAGCAAGGGCAACCCGCGCCTGCGCGGCAAGCTCGCCGACCGCCTGGCCGACGCCGGGGTGGCCGCCAGCCCCGAGCAGGTCCTGCTGACCAGCGGCGCCAGCCAGGCGCTGGACCTGGCGGTGCGCTACCTGGTGCAGCGCGGCGACCCGGTGCTGGTGGACGAGCCCGGCTACCACAACCTGTTCCTCAACCTGCGCCTGCAGGGCGCGCAACTGCTGGGCGTGCCGCGCAGCGCCGACGGCCTGGACCTGGAGCGCCTGGAACAGCTGGTGCGCGAGTACCGGCCCAAGGTCTACTTCACCCAGGCGCGGCTGCAGAGCCCCACCGGCGCCAGCCTGTCGCTGGCCGCCAGCCACCGCCTGCTGCAGCTGGCGGAGAAGTACGACTTCCTGATCGTCGAGAACGACATCTACGCCGACCTCGACCCCGCCGGCCAGCTGCTGCTGGCCAACCTCGACCAGCTGGCGCGGGTGATCTACATCGGCAGCCTGTCCAAGGTCATAGCCCCGGCGCTGCGGGTGGGCTTCATCGCCGCCCACCCGGAGCTGATCGAGGAACTGGTGCCGCTGAAGATGGTCGCCGGCCTGACCAGCTCGGAACTCACCGAGACACTGGCCCTGGACATCCTCCTCCAGGGCCGCCAGCGCAAGCACGTGCGCCAGCTCCGCGAACAGCTCGGCGAGGCCCACGACAGCGTGGCCCGGCGCCTGGAGGCGGCCGGCCTGGAGCTGTTCCACGAACCGCGCGCCGGGCTGTTCCTCTGGGCCCGCCACCGCGCGGTGGCCGACGCCACCCTGCTCGCCGAACGGGCCAAGGAGGCGAAGATCCTGCTGTTCCCCGGACAGCTGTTCATGCCCGACGGCCGCACCGTGCCCTGGCTGCGCTTCAACGTCGCCCATTCGCTGGACGCGCGGCTGTACGACTTCCTCGCCCGCCAGGACGGCTCTTCGTAGGGCCTGCCCGCGAATCGCGCGCAGGGCGCGCACCTACAAGGTGACTCATTCGCGTCGATCCGGCGGATATCGCCAGGCGCCGCGCCAGCGCTTAGACTTGCCGCCCATCACGAACCAGCCAAGAGAACACCATGGGCGCCCAGTGGAAAGCCAAACATAAGGAAGCCGCCGCCAACGCCAAGGGCCGCGTCTTCGGCAAACTGTCGAAGGAAATCATGATCGCCGCGCGCAATGGCGCCGATCCGGACATGAACCCGAAACTGCGCCTGGTGGTCGAGCAGGCCAAGAAGGCCTCGATGCCGCGCGACACCCTGGAGCGCGCCATCAAGAAAGGTGCCGGCCTGCTCGACGGCGGCGCCAGCTTCGAGCGCGTGGTCTACGAAGGCTTCGCCCCGCACCGCGTGCCGGTCATCGTCGAATGCCTGACCGACAACGTGAACCGCACCGTGGCGGAAATCCGCGTGCTGTTCCGCAAGGGCCAGCTCGGCGCCTCCGGCTCGGTGGCCTGGGACTTCGACTACCTGGGCCTGGTCGAAGCGACCCCGGCCAGCAGTGACGCCGACCCGGAACTGGCCGCCATCGAGGCCGGCGCCCAGGACTTCGAGCCCGGCGAGGAAGACGGCGACACCCTGTTCCTCACCGACGCCACCGACCTGGACGCCGTCTGCCGCGCCCTGCCCGAGCACGGTTTCAGCGTCGTCTCGGCCAGGCTCGGCTACAAGGCGAAGAACCCGGTGAGCCTGTCCGGCGCGGAACTGGAGGAAGTCGAAGCCTTCCTCGACGCCCTGGACGGCAACGACGACGTGCAGAACCTGTACGTCGGCCTGGCCTGACTCCACGCGCCGGGTCCCCAGGGGCGTAGGGCGTATAACCGTTCGCGGTTATACGCCGTTTCACCTTTTTCATCGCCAACGCCATGGCTGAGCCAGGCGCTCCCACCCAGAATGCCCAGGCTCGCCCCCGAGCGGGGTTCGACCAAGGCCAAACGGCGGATAACGCGGAGCGTTATTCGCCCTACGCTCCCCGCCCCATCAGCACCGCCTGGCTCGCCTCGGCCTTCTCGCGGAGGAAGTCCCAGGTGGTGCGCATCCGCGCGATGTCCTTGAGCTCCGTGGGCATCAGCATCCAGAAGGTCCGCACGAACTCGATCTCGCCCGGCAGCACCGACTGCAGCGTCGGGTCCTCCGCCGCGGCGAACGCCGGCAGGATGGCCAGGCCGGCGCCCTCGGCCACCGCGCGCTGCTGGGCCAGGATGCTGGTGCAACGCAGGGCCATGTGCAGCGGCCGGCCGATCTCGTCCAGGTACTGCAATTCCTTGCTGTACAGCAGGTCGTCGACGTAGCCCACCAGTGCGTGCTTGCGCAGGTCGTCGCGGCTGCGGATGGGGCCGCGCTCGGCCAGGTAGTCCCTGGCCGCATACAGGCGCAGCACGTAGTCGGTCAGCCGGGTGATCAGGTAGGGCCCGCGGCCGGGGCGCTCCAGGGTGATGACGATGTCCGCCTCGTGGCGCGACAGCTGCAGCGCCCGCGGCACCGCCAGCAGGTCCACGCCCAGGTGCGGGTGGCGGCGGTTCAGCTCCACCAGCTGCGAGGTCAGCAGGGTCGAGCCATAGCCCTCGGTGGCGCCGATGCGCACCTTGCCCGAGAGGTTGTCCTCCGCCCCGGCCAGGCGCTTCTCGATCACCTTGCAGGCGCTTTCCATGGCCTCGGCCTGCGGCAACAGCCCGTGCCCGGCCTCGGTCAGGCGGTAGCCGGAAGGTTCGCGCACCAGCAGCTGCGCGCCGATGCTCTTTTCCAGCGCCTGCAGGCGCCGCGCCACCGTGGTGTGGTCCACGCCCAGGCGCCGCGCGGCCACGGTGAGCTTGCCGGCGCGGGAGAGTTCGAGGAAGAAACGCAGGTTGTCCCAGTCCATCGCCGGCTCCAATTGTGCAAAAACGCAGAGCATGCTTGCACATCACCGCATTGAATTCATCAAAAATGCACTGCTAGGATCAACCCAACCTCCTTGAGGCTCGCCCCAAGGCCCATAACAACAAACCGCCGCAGGCTGGGAGTTCCGATGAGTACCACCAATGCTGCCGTTCCCACGGTCAAACTCTTCATCGACGGCAAGCCCGTCGAATCCACCAGCAGCGAATGGCGCGAGGTGATCAACCCCGCCACCCAGGAAGTCCTGGCGCGCGTGCCCTTCGCCACCAGCGATGAAGTCGAGCGCGCCGTGGCCAGCGCCAAGGCCGCGTTCAAGACCTGGAAGAAAACCCCGATCGGCGCCCGCGCACGCATCTTCCTCAAGTACCAGCAGCTGATCCGCGAGAACATGAAGGAACTGGCGGCCATCCTCACCGCCGAACAGGGCAAGACCCTGCCCGACGCCGAAGGCGACGTGTTCCGCGGCCTGGAGGTGGTCGAGCACGCCGCGGCCATCGGCAACCTGCAGCTGGGCGAACTGGCCAACAACGTGGCCGGCGGCGTCGACACCTTCACCCTGCTGCAGCCACTGGGCGTGTGCGCCGGCATCACTCCGTTCAACTTCCCGGCGATGATCCCGCTGTGGATGTTCCCGATGGCCATCGCCACCGGCAACACCTTCGTCCTCAAGCCCTCCGAGCAGGACCCGATGGTGACCATGCGCCTGGTCGAGCTGGCCCATGAAGCCGGCATCCCGCCGGGCGTGCTGAACGTGATCCACGGCGGCCCCGACGTGGTCAACGCCATCTGCGACCACCCGGACATCAAGGCCGTGTCCTTCGTCGGTTCCACCCGCGTCGGCACCCACGTCTACAACCGCTCTTCGCTGGCCGGCAAGCGCGTGCAGTGCATGATGGGCGCCAAGAACCACGCCGTGATCCTGCCCGACGCCAACAAGGACCAGACCCTCAACGCCATCGCCGGCTCGGCCTTCGGCGCCGCCGGGCAGCGCTGCATGGCAGTGTCCGTGGCGATCCTGGTGGGCGAGGCCAACGAGTGGATCCCGGACCTGGTGGCCAAGGCCAAGACCCTCAAGGTCAGCGGCGGCACCGAGGCCAACACCGACGTCGGCCCGCTGGTCTCCTGCGCCGCCCTGGACCGCGTCAGCGGCCTGATCGAGCGCGGCATCCAGGAAGGCGCCAAGCTGGAGCTGGACGGCCGCAACCCGCAGGTGGCCGGCTATGAGAAAGGCAACTTCGTCGCCCCGACCCTCTTCTCCGGCGTCACCGCGCAGATGAGCATCTACCGCGAGGAAATCTTCGGCCCGGTGCTCTGCGTGGTCTCGGTGAAGACCCTCGACGAGGCCATCGAGCTGATCAACGCCAACCCCAACGGCAACGGCACCGCCATCTTCACCCGCTCCGGCGCCGCCGCGCGGCACTTCAAGGAAGAGATCGACGTCGGCCAGGTGGGCGTCAACGTGCCCATCCCGGTGCCGGTGCCGCTGTTCTCCTTCACCGGCTCGCGCGGCTCCAAGCTGGGCGACCTGGGCCCCTACGGCAAGCAGGTGGTGCAGTTCTACACCCAGACCAAGACGGTGACCGAACGCTGGTTCGACGAGAACGAAGTGGGCGGCGCGGTGAACACCACCATCCACCTCAAGTAACCCCCGCAAACCCGCCCGCGCGCCCCGCCGGCCAGGCCCCGCAGCAGGAAGCTCCGGGGCCGCAGGCCACGCGCGGCGCGGGCCCTGCTCCCGACAACGACAACAAGGGGAAACCCCATGCGCATCGGCTTCATCGGACTCGGCAACATGGGCGGCCCCATGGCCGCCAACCTGCTCAAGGCCGGCTTCGACCTGAGCGTCTTCGACCTCTCCGCCGCCGCCGTGCAGGCCGCCGTGGCCCAGGGCGCCAAGGCCGTGGCCTCGCCGGCGGAACTGGCCGGCGCCGACGTGGAGGTGATCATCACCATGCTGCCGGCGGCGGCCCACGTGAAGCAGGTCTACCTCGGCGCCGACGGCCTGCTGGCGAAAGTGCAGCCGGGCGTGCTGCTGATCGACTCCTCCACCATCGACCCGCACAGCGCCCGCGAGGTCTCGGCGGCGGCCCAGGCCCACGGCAACCCGATGCTCGACGCGCCGGTCTCCGGCGGCACCGCCGGCGCCGCGGCCGGTACCCTGACCTTCATGGTCGGCGGCGAGGCAGCCGACTTCGAGCACGCCAGGCCGGTATTGGCGGCCATGGGCAAGAACATCGTGCACTGCGGCGGCGCCGGCAACGGCCAGGTGGCCAAGGTGGCGAACAACCTGCTGCTGGGCATCAGCATGATAGGCGTGGCCGAGGCCATGTCCCTGGGCGTGAAGCTGGGCATGGACGCGGAGGTGCTGGCCGGCATCATCAACACCTCCAGCGGCCGCTGCTGGAGCTCGGAGGTGAACAACCCCCTCACCGGCGCGCCGGCGGCCCGCGGCTACAGCGGCGGCTTCGGCACCGACCTGATGCTCAAGGACCTGGGCCTGGCCAGCGAGGCCGCGCGCCAGGTACGTCAGCCGGTGCTGCTCGGCGCGCTGGCGCAGCAGCTGTTCCAGGCCTTCAGCAACCAGGGTAATGGCCAGCTGGACTTTTCGGCGATCGTGAAGCTGTATCAGGAGGGGTGAGGCCAACCGCTCTCGTAGGAGCGAGTAAGCTCGCGAATGGAGTCAACCGGCGGTAGTGGTGCTTTGGGTTGACTCCGTACCCTCTCCCCAGCCCTCGGCTGTGCGCCCCGCCCTGAAGGGAGAGGGGTTGTCCGTGCCGGCTGAAAGCATGGCTTCAGCCGGACGCCGTAGTATCCAGCTAACTCCGAAATACCCGAACACTCCGAACAGTCCCCTCTCCCTTCAGGGAGAGGGTTAGGGAGAGGGCGCTCTTCAGCACAGGCACCGCCCCAGCCGGCAAGCACCGTTCGCGAGCAAGCTCGCTCCTACAAAAGCTCCACTCCCCTCCCGCACTCTGCGAAATTTCATACCCCAGCTTTCCATTGAGCCCCTACAAACCCCGCCGGTAGGCTCTGCCCGTCACGGTCACTGCCGTGACACGGGTGTAGCAACCTGTAGAGTCAGAGCGCGGTAGCCCCTTGCCTTCCCATGCACGGTGCTTTTCCCGCCAGCCCCTCAAGGGCACTCATGGCGGGCCGCTCGGGGCAGGCTTCGGCCTGGCCGGCTCTCTGGCTCCGGTTTGCTACCCCCGCGCGGCCCGCCTCCCTTTCCGGGGGCGGTTCCTCACCCACTCGAGGAGCAATGGGCATGCCACTTCCGGCCAACCGCGTGCATCGCCCTGCTGCCTCTCACCCGGAGGCAGACGATGCCTGACATGATCCCCCTCACCACCCTCTCCCAACCCCACGAGGACGTTCTCTACGTCAACCTCCAGGCCCCGGTCGAGCACCTGATGGGCACCGCCGAGCGCCGCCTGGAATCCCTCAGCGTGCTGCTGCGCCTGCTGGAGGACAGCGCCGACGAAATGCCCATGCCTGCCGGGGTGGCGCGCCTGTCCGCCAGCCTCGCGCCGCTGCTGGAGGAAGCGCGGCAACTGTACGACCTGGCGGAGCGCAAGGCCCGGCAGGAGCAGGCCGGCGCCTGAGCCCCCGGCGGAGGGCGCCGCGTCCTCCGCCTACCCCGCGCCACCAGGCGGGCATCTCGGCTATGATGCGCGCTCCCCCGTGTACCCGCCTGGAAGCCCCCGCATGATCCTCCGCCCGCAAACCCCGACGCTCTGGGTGCTGCTGTTCTCCCTCAAGGGTTCGATCATCCCGGCCATCTGGCGCAAGGTGCTCTACACGGTGCTGCTCAGCTCGCTGGTGGTGGCCACCCACGGCACCCTCTACCACTACAAGGTGGTGATCACCTCCACGCCCTTCACCCTCTGGGGCCTGACCCTGGCGATCTTCCTGGGCTTCCGCAACAACGTGGCCTACCAGCGCTTCTGGGAGGCACGCACGCTCTGGGGCGAGCTGCTGATCGTCTCGCGCAACCTGGCGCGGCAGAGCCTGTCGCTGCTGCCCGGCCTGGACGACGCCGGGCGCCGCCTGCTGGCCCAGCGCCTGGCCGCCTTCGCCTACGTGCTGCGCGACCAGTTGCGCGAGCGTCCGCAGAGCGAGGACGCCCGCCGCCTGCTCGGCAGCGAACTGGCCGACGCCCTGGCCCGCACGCCCGGCCCGGCCAACGCCCTGCTCGCCCGCCTGGGCCGCGACTTCGCCGAGGCAGGCCGGCGCGCCGGCGCCAACGACATGCTGCAGGCCAACATCGACCAGCAGGTCAGCCGCCTGTCCTACGTGCTCGGCGGCTGCGAGCGGATCAAGGGCACGCCCATCCCCTACCCCTACATCCTCATGCTGCACCGCATCGTCCACGTGTACTGCTTCCTGCTGCCGTTCTGCCTGGTCGACAGCATCGGCTGGTTCACCCCGCTGGCGGTGTGCGTGCTGGCCTACACCTTCTTCGGCCTGGACGCCCTGGGCGACCAGATCGCCGACCCGTTCGACACCCAGCCCAACGACCTGCCGCTGGACGCCATGAGCCGGCAGCTGGAGATCGCCGTCATGGAGATCCTCGGCGAGGCCGAGCTGCCGGCGCCGCTGGAGCCGGTCGACGGCCTGCTGCTCTGACCTTCGAGGAACCACCCATGAACCACCTGCAAGACGTCCCCCTGGCCAAGGCCTACCTGCTGCTCAACCACGGCCCCTCCACCCTGGTCACCAGCGAGCACGAGGGCGTGGCCAACGTGATGGCGGCGGCCTGGGTGATGCCGCTGGACTTCGACCCGCCCAAGCTGCTGCTGGTGCTGGACCGCAACACCTGGTCGCGGCACCTGGTGGAAGGCGCCGGCGCCTTCGTCATCCAGCTGCCGTCGCGGCGCCAGGCCGAACTGACCCTGGCGGTGGGCTCCAGCAACGGCGGCGAGCTGGACAAGTTCGCCCGCTTCGACATCGCCACCGCCCGCGCCCGCCAGGTGCAGGCGCCGATCGTCGAAGGCTGCCTGGCCTACCTGGAATGCAAGGTGATCGCCGAGCCGCACAACCAGGAGAAGTACGACCTGTTCATCGCCGAGGTGGTGGCGGCCTATGCGGACGAGCGGGTGTTCTCGAAGGGGCGCTGGCATTTCCCCGACGAGGAATCGCGGACCATTCATTACCAGGCCGGCGGGGCTTTCTTTGCGACAGGGGAGGCTTTTCAGGTGGTCAAGGCTGAGGCTTGAAGCAAGAGCCCCTCTCCCCAGCCCTCTCCCTGAAGGGAGAGGGGACTATCCTCTGCCAATCGAAGCATCAGCGCACGCCTGCCTCTTCAGGCTGACACCTGACTACCCGTACATGCCGAACGGCCTCCTCTCCCTCTGGGAGAGGGCTGGGGTGAGGGCAAGCGCGCTCAAACCCCACACCCCGGCTATCCCCGCACCACCCCCGAAACCACCCGCCCCCGCAAACTCACCCAACACCCCGGCGCCCCATCCCCCACGCTCATCGCCAGGTCGTGCAGCCGCGCCACCGCCGCCACCAGGCTCAGCCCCAGGCCGTTGCCCGGCGTGTGGCGGCTGCGCTCGGAGCGGTAGAAGCGCCGCAGCACCGCCTCGCGCTCGTGCTCCGGAATCCCCGGCCCGTCGTCGCGCACCTGCACCTCCACCCACTCCTCGCCCGCTTCCACCCGCACCTCGACGCGCCCCTCGGCCGGGGTGAACTTCAGGGCGTTGTCCACCAGGTTGCTCAGGGCATCGAACAGCAGGTGCGCGTCGCCCTGCAGCCAGGCCGGCTGCACCGGGCCGCTGTAGCTCAGGTGCAGGCCGCGCTCCTCGGCCAGGGGCTCGAACAGCTCGACCACGTCGGCCGCCACCTGGGTCAGGTCCACCGCGACGAAGCCGGTGCGCCGCGCGCTGTCCTCGATCTCGGAGATGCGCAGCAGCGCGCGGAAGGTCAGCAGCAGGCCGTGGGCGTCCTCGATGGCCTGGTCGATGGCGGCGGCGTACTCCTGCTGGCTGCAGTCGCGCCGCTGGGCGCGCTCAAGCCCGGCCAGCAGGCGGGTGAGCGGCGTGCGCAGGTCGTGGGCGACGTCGTCGCAGACACCCTTCACCTCGTGCATCAGCCGCTCGATCTCGTCGAGCATGCGGTTCACCACCACCGCCAGGCGGTCGACGTCGTCGGAGCTGCCGCGCACCGGCAGGCGCTCGCTGAGGTCACCCTTGACGATGCGCTCGATGGCCCCGGTCACCGCGTCCAGGCGCTGCTGCGAGGTGCGCCCGGCGATGATCGCGCCGGCCAGGCCGAGGATGAGGATCAGCACCCCGCCGGAAGCCATGGCGCTGACCAGCAGCTCGTCGAACTCCAGCAGGTCCTGGATGTCCTGGCCGATCACCAGCACCTCGCCCGAGGGCATGCGGTGGACGATGCCGCGCACGCGCCGCTCGCCGCCGGAGAGGCTGCGCCGGCTGAACTCGATGGGCGTGTCCAGCACCTGGGTCGGCGGCTGCTCGGCGAGGGTACCGGCCAGGCGCCGGCCGCTGGCGTCGAACAGCGCCTGGGGGAAGTGCTGCTCGGGGTCCTTGGCGGCGTGCTCCTGCACCTCGCGCAGCAGCTCGGGCAGCTCCAGGCCGGCGCGGTTGTGGACCTGCCGCGTCAGGTTGGCCTGCACCTCGGCGCGCAGGTAGCCGGCGGTGCGCCAGTACACGTAGCCGAACAGCGCCAGCGAGGCCACGCCGAACAGCAGCAGGAACAACAGCGCCACGCGGAAGCTGGTGGTGCGCGGAATCTCACTCAGGCGCCCGGAGAACATAGCCCGCCCCCCGCACGGTGTGGATCATCGGCGGCTCGCCGTCCACGTCGACCTTGCGCCGCAGGCGGCCGATGTGCACCTCGATGACATTGGTGCGCTCGTCGTAGCGGTAGTTCCACACCGCCTCGAAGAGCATGGTGCGGGTGACGATCTGCCCGGCGTGGCGCGCCAGGTATTCCAGCAGCTGGTACTCGCGCGGCACCAGGTCGATCTGCCGCTCGCCGCGGCGTACCGAGCGGCGCAGCAGGTCGATGTCCAGGTTGCCGATGCGCAGCCGGCTGTCGCGCGCCTCGCCGCCACGCGCGGCCCGGCGGGTCAGGGCGTCCAGGCGGGCGGTCAGCTCGATGAACTCGAAGGGCTTGGTCAGGTAGTCGTCGCCGCCGGCGCGCAGGCCGCGCACGCGCTCGTCGAGGTCGGACAAGGCGCTGAGGATCAGCACCGGCGTCTCCACCCCGGCCGAGCGCAGCGCGGTGAGCATGGCCAGGCCGTCCATGCCGCCGGGCAGCATGCGGTCCAGGACGATCACCGCGAAGCTCTCGCTCAGGGCCCGCACCAGGCCGTCGCGGCCGTTGCCGACCAGGCTGACCTGGTAGCCGTGGTCGTGCAGCGCGGCGCCGATCTCGGCGGCGGTGGCGGGGTCGTCTTCGACGACGAGAACCTGGGTCATGGGCAGCGGTCCGTGGCGGCGGCGGGAAGTGTCCGGCAGTATATTTCGCCAGGTGCGGGCGAACGCCAGCCTCGCGCCAAGATGAACAAAAGTTTAGGTGCGCCCTTGAGAATCCTGGTCATCGAAGACGAACCGCAGGCCGCCGGCTACCTGGTGCGCGGCCTGCGCGAGAGCGGGCACATAGTCGACGCCGCGAGCGATGGCGTCCACGGCCTGGACCTGGCCCTGGAAAACCTCTACGACGCCCTGGTGCTGGACCGCCGCCTGCCCGGCCTGGACGGCCTGGAGCTGGTGCGCCGGCTGCGCGCCGCGGGCTCCGACACGCCGGTGCTGATGCTCAGCGCCCTGGCCTCCACCCACCACCGCGTCGAGGGCCTGCAGGCCGGCTGCGACGACTACCTGGCCAAGCCCTACGCCTTCGTCGAGGTGCACGCGCGCCTGGCCGCGCTGCTGCGCCGCCCCGGCCGCCAGCTGCTCGGCGCGCGCCTGCAGGTCGGCGACCTGCTGCTGGACTGCGAGGGCCGCGTGGCCCAGCGCCAGGGCCGCAGCATGGTGCTGCAGCAGCGCGAATTCCTGATCCTGGAAAAACTCATGCGCCACGCCGACCAGGTGGTGACCCGCGGCATGCTGCTGGAAAGCGCCTGGGACTACGACTTCGACCCGCGCGACAACGTCATCGACAAGCACATCCACCGCCTGCGGCAAAAGGTCGACCAGGGCTTCGAGCACCCGCTGATCCACACCGTGCCGGGCGCCGGCTACATGCTCAGCGAGACGCCGCCGGAATAGGGGTAGCTGCGCGTCGGATTCACCGTCCGTAGGGCGAATAACCGTTCGCGGTTATCCGCCATCGGGGCCACCGGGGCGCCCAGCGTGGCCGGAGAATCCAATCGCGGACGGAGTCCGCTCCTACGACCGTGTCTCCTGGAACCGTAGGAGCGGACCTTGTCCGCGATAGCCGGGCGTCCCGGCGCGTTTCGCGGATGAGATCCGCGCCTACGGGTTGCCTCACGCGCCGAGCCCCTGTAGGAGCGCGCCCTGCGCGCGAAATCGCGGGCAGGGCCCGCTCCTACGGGGTTCCAAGGCTGGGGCAAGCCAATCCCCCTACCCCACCTAAACTTTTGTTCAGCTTGGGAAGAACCGCCCGGTAGCTGCCTGGCGCTAGGCTCGTCCTCCACAGCAGCCCGCAGCGCGCGGGACGCAGAAGGACGCACCCCATGCCCCCATCCACCGCCGGCGCCCTGCCCCGGCTGGCCGCCGCCCTCTCCCTGGCCCTGCTCGGGGCCTGTTCGCTGGTGCCTCAGTACCAGCGGCCCGGCGTCGCCGTCGCCAGCTACTGGGACAACGCCGCCGCCCCTGGTGCCCAGGTGCCGCAACAGTGGTGGAAGGACTACGCCAGCGCCGAGCTGGACCAGCTGATCCAGCGCGCCGGCAGCGACAGCCTGAGCCTGCAGGCGGCCATCGCGCGGGTCGACCAGGCCCGGGCCAATGCCCGCGTTGCCGGGGCCGCGCTCTACCCGGACCTGAGCCTGGGCGGCAGCTACGTCCACGACCATGACAGCAGCAAGAACGCCCACGACCTCTACGCCCAGGCCAGCTACGAGCTGGACTTCTGGGGCCGCAACCGCGCCCTGGCCGATTCCGCGACCGCGCAGGCCCAGGCCACGGCCTACGACCTGGAGACGGTGCGCATAGGCCTGCAGGCGGACATCGCCGACGCCTACTTCCAGGTGCTCTCGCTGGACGAGCGCCTGGCCGTGGCCCAGCGCATCGCCAGCGACGCCGAGAACATCCTGCAACTGGTGCAGACGCAGTCGCGCCTGGGCTCTTCCTCGGACCTCGAGGTGGAACAGCAGCGCAACGCCCTGCAGAACTTCCAGGCCAACGTCAGCGTCCTGGCCCAGCAGCGCGATGCCTCGCTCTACCAGTTGGCGGTACTGGTGGGCGCCGCACCCGAAGGCTTCGCCCTGCAGCACCGCGGCCTGGACGGCATCCAGCTGCCCGAGGCGCGCGCCGGGCTGCCGGCCAGCCTGCTGGGCCAGCGCCCGGACATCCAGGCCGCCGAGGCGCGGCTGGTGGCGGCCAACTTCGACGTCGGCGCGGCGCGGGCGGCCTTCCTGCCGAACATTTCCCTGGGCGCCCTCGCCGGCAGCGACGTGCACACTGGCGGCGGGCTCTGGCAACTGGCCGCCAGCCTCGGCCAGCCGCTGTTCGACGGCGGCCTGCTGGAGGGCCAGCTGCAGGCCGACCGCGCCCATGCCCGCGAGCTGGTCGCCGACTACCGGCAGAACGTGCTCCAGGCCCTGCAGGACGTGGAGACGCAGCTCAGCGCCAACGCCCGCCTGGCGCAGACCCAACGCCTCGACCAGGCCGCCGTGGACTCGGCGCGCAAGGCCGCCGACCTGGCCCAGGTGCGCTACCGCCTGGGCAGCACCGACTTCCTCACCCTGCTGACCGTGCAACGCACCCTGTACCAGGCCGAAGACAGCCTGTTGCAGGTGCGCCTGCAACGCCTGCAGGCCTCCGTAGGGCTGAACCGCGCCCTCGGCGGCGGCTTCCAGGCACCGCAGGCCCAGTTGGCCAGCAACCCACCTCCCGCACAGGCGACCCGACCGTGAGCCCGTCCCCCGCTTCCTCCCAGCGCCGCTACTGGCGCCTGGCATTCCTCTTCCTGGCCGTGGCGCTGGCCGCCTTCGCCTGGCGCCATTTCGACGCCGCCAAGACGGCCAGGCCAGCCGAGGCGCCGGTGCCGGTCAGCCTGGGCGTGGCCGACCAGCGCGACCTGCCGATCTGGCTGCAGACCATCGGCACGGTGCAGGCGCTGAACGCGGTGGACATCAAGGTGCGGGTGGATGGCGAGCTGCAGCAGTTGCACTTCCAGGAGGGCCAGATGGTCAAGGCCGGGCAGTTGCTCGCCGAGATCGACCCGCGCCCCTATGCCGCCCAGGTGCTGCAGGCCAAGGCCAACAAGGCGCGCGACGAGGCGCAGCTGGCGGTGGCCAGGGTCAACCTCGAGCGCGCCGGCAAACTGGCCGCCGCCCATGCCGGGCCGAGCCAGGACGTGGACACCCTGCGCGGCCAGGTGGCCACCCTGCAGGCCACGATCCAGGCCGACCAGGCGGCGCTGGACACCGCCCAGCTGCAACTCGGCTACACCCGCATCGCCGCGCCCTTCGCCGGGCGCACCGGGCAGCGCCTGGTGGACGCCGGCAGCATCGTCCACGCCGGCGACAACACTGGCCTGCTGACCCTCACCCAGATGGCGCCCATCTCCCTGGCCTTCAGCCTGCCCCAGGAGGACCTGGCCGAAGTGCTGCAGGCCAGCGCCGGGCAGGCGCTGCAGGTCGAGGCGCTGAGCCGCGACGGCCGCCAGCACATCGCCACGGGCCGGCTGAGCTTCATCGACAGCCAGGTCTCCACCGGCAACGGGCAGATCCTGTTCAAGGCCGACTTCGACAACGCCGACGGCAAGCTCTGGCCCGGCGAGCTGCTCAGCGTGCGCCTGCTGCTGCGCACCGAGAAGGCCGCCACCGTGGTGCCAGCCAGCGCCGTGCAGCAGGGGCCGCAGGGCAGCTTCGTGTACGTGGTCGGGCGCGACCAGCAGGCCCAGGTGCGCGAGGTGAAGGCCGGCACCGTGGTCGACGGCCTGCAGTGGATCCACCAGGGCCTGGCGCCCGGCGAGACCGTGGTCACCGGCGGCCAGTACCGCCTGGCTCCGGGGCTGAAGGTCGCGGCCCTGGCCGACGCCCGCCAGACCGCCAGCGCGGAGCAGCGGCCATGACGCTCTCCGAGCCCTTCATCCGCCGCCGGGTGGCCACCACCCTGCTGGCCCTGGGCGTGCTGCTGCTCGGTGGCGCCGCCTACTTCCTGCTGCCGGTGGCGCCGCTGCCGCAGGTGGACATGCCGACCATCCAGGTGCAGGCCACCCTGCCCGGGGCCAGCGCCGAGACCATGGCCTCGTCGGTGGCCACACCGCTGGAGCGGGCCTTCGCCAGCGTCCCCGGGGTCACCCAGATGACCTCCTCCAGCTCGCTGGGGCTGACGCAGATCACCCTGCAGTTCGACCTGGAGCGCAACATCGACGGCGCCGCCCAGGACGTGCAGACGGCGATCAACGCCGCCGGCGGCAACCTGCCGAAGAACCTGCCGGCGCCGCCGACCTTCCACAAGGTCAACCCGGCGGAGTTCACCTTCCTGTCCCTGGCCCTGACCTCGCCGACCCGCACCCTGCCGGAGCTGGACCACTACGCCGACGACTACCTCGGCCAGCAGCTGTCACAGATCCCCGGCGTCGGCCTGGTGGACTTCCACGGCGAGCAGCGCCCGGCGGTGCGCGTGCGCATCGACCCCGACGCCCTGGCCGCCCGCGGCCTGACCCTGGACGACGTGCGCGGCGTGCTGGGCAGCGCCACGGTGGACGCGCCCAAGGGCAACCTCGACGGCGCCGAGCGGGCCATCACCCTGGACACCACCGACCAGCTCACCCGCGCCGCGCAGTACGGTTCGCTGGTGATCGCCTACCGCAACGGCGTGCCGATCCGCATCAGCGACCTGGGCACGGTGATCGACGGCGCCGAGGACGTGCGCCAGGCCGCCGGCCTGCAGGGCCAGCCGACGGTGATCGTCGACATCCACAAGCAGCCCGGCTACAACGTGCTGGCGGTGACCCAGGCGATCAAGGACCGCCTGCCCTCGCTGCTGCTGCAGCTGCCGCGCGACGTGCAGGTGCACCTGGTGGGCGACCGCACCCAGACCATCAACGCCTCCATCGACGAGGTGCAGTTCAACCTGCTGCTGTCCATCGCCCTGGTGGTGGCTGTGGTCTTCGTGTTCCTGCGCAACGTCAGCGCCACGGTGATCCCGGCGCTGACCATCCCGCTGTCGCTGGTGGCCACCTTCGCGGTGATGTACGTGCTGGGCTACAGCCTGGACAACCTGTCGATCATGGCCCTGAGCATCGCCGTGGGCTTCGTGGTGGACGACGCCATCGTGGTCATGGAGAACATCATCCGCCACCTGGAGATGCACAAGCCGCCGCTGCAGGCGGCCATCGAGGGCACCGCCGAGGTGGCCTTCACCATCGTTTCCATGACCGTTTCGCTGGTGGCGGTGTTCATCCCCATCCTGTTCATGGGCGGGGTGATCGGCCGCCTGCTGCGCGAGTTCGCGGTGACCGTGAGCGTGGCGGTGGTGATGTCCGGGGTGGTCTCGCTGACGGTCACGCCGATGCTCTGCGCCTGGTTCATCCGCCACGACCTGCACGGCGTGCAGAACCGCTTCCTGCAGTGGAGCGAGCGCACCTTCGAGGCCCTGCTCGACGGCTACCGGCGCAGCCTGCGGCGGGTGCTGCGGCACGAGCGCCTGACCCTGGCCGTGGCCCTGCTCACCCTGCTGGTCACCGCCGTGCTCTACGTCGAGGTGCCCAAGGGCTTCTTCCCGCAGCAGGACACCGGGGTGATCATGGGCGTGGCCGAGGCCAACGCGGACGTTTCCTTCGCCGCCATGCGCGAACGCATGGCCGCGCTCAGCGAGGTGATCCGGCGCGACCCGGACGTGGCCAACGTCTACTACTGGATCGGCCCCAACCCCACCCTCAGCCAGGGCCGGGTGATGATCAACCTCAAGCCCTACGAGCAGCGCGCGGCCAAGGCCGACCAGGTGGTGGCGCGGCTCAAGCGCGAGCTGGCCGCGGTGCCGGGCATCGCCCTGTACATGCAGGTGCGCCAGGACGTACAGATCGGCGGGCGGCCGAGCAAGACGCAGTTCCAGTACACCCTGCAGGACCCGGACAGCCACGAGCTGGACCACTGGGCCGGCGTGCTGCTGGCGCGCCTGAAGCAGTTGCCGCAGCTGCGCGACGTGGCCACCGACCAGCAGCAGGCGGCGCCACGCGCCACCCTGCACATCGACCGCGACAGCGCCGCGCGCCTGGGCGTGAACGTGCAGGCCATCGACGACGTGCTCTACGACGCCTTCGGCCAGCGCCAGGTGGCGACCCTGTTCACCGCGCTGGACCAGTACCACGTGATCCTCGAGCTGGACCCGCGCTGGCAGGTTTCAGAGGAAAGCCTCAGGCACCTCTATGCGCGCTCCAGCCTGACCGGCGACCTGGTGCCGCTGAGCGTGCTCGGCCGCCTGGAGCCGGACCTGGCGCCCATCACCATCAACCACCAGGGGCTGTTCCCGGCGGTCACCCTGTCGTTCAACCTGGCGCCGGGCTACGCGCTGGGCGATGCGGTGAGCGCCATCAACCAGGCCACCCGCCAGGCCGGCCTGCCGGACAGCGTCAGCGGCACCTTCCAGGGCACCGCCCAGGCCTTCCAGGATTCGCTGCGCAGCCAGCCGTGGCTGATCCTGGCAGCGGTGGTGACGGTGTACATCGTCCTCGGCGTGCTCTACGAGAGCCCGCTGCTGCCGCTGTCGATCCTCTCCACCCTGCCCTCGGCCGGCCTCGGCGCGCTGCTGGCCCTGCTGCTGTGCGGCCAGGACCTGTCGCTGATGGGGATGATCGGCATCATCCTGCTGATCGGCATCGTCAAGAAGAACGCCATCATGATGATCGACTTCGCCCTGGTGGCCGAACGCGGCGGCATGACGCCGGAACAGGCGACCATAGAGGGCAGCACCCTGCGCTTCCGGCCGATCCTCATGACCACCCTGGCAGCGCTGTTCGGCGCCCTGCCGCTGGCCCTGGGCACCGGCTCCGGCGCCGAGCTGCGCCAGCCGCTGGGCATCGCCATCGTCGGCGGCCTGCTGGTGTCGCAGGTGCTGACGCTGTACACCACGCCGGTGATCTACCTGTGGTTCTCGCGCCTGGCCGCCGGCTTCCGCGCCTGGCGCCAGGCCCGCGGCGGCCTGCTGGCGCCGCAGCAGCGCTGAGCGTACTCAGGCGGTCGTCTCGAAGCTCCAGTACGGTTTCGACGAGCCCAGCGCCGCCGCCGGCAGGGCCCACTGCAACGGCGTGCCTTCCAGTAGCAGTGGCGGGCGCAGGCGCTGCGCCGGGCCCCAGGCGGTGGTCTCGATGGCCGGGTCGAGATCGGCCGGTGCCTCTTCGGCCAGGGCCGGCAAGGCGTCGGCCCGCATCCCCTGCTCCACCAGGAACTGCGCGGTGCGCGCCAGCGACAGGCGCCAGGTGCTGCCGCGCCCGCTGCCCAGGCGCCGGCCCAGGCCACAGAGCGCGGCGGCGGCCATCAGGTAGCCGGTGGCGTGGTCCAGGGCCTGCACCGGCAGCGGCACCGGCTTGTCGGACTGGCGCCAGCGCATGCCGGCCTCGGCGATGCCGGTGCTCATCTGCACCAGGCTGTCGAAGCCCCGGCGGTTGCGCCAGGGGCCGCTCCAGCCGTAGGCGTTCAGGCTCACGTCGACCAGCCCCGGCGCCAGGTCCTGGCGCACTTCGGCGTCGAAGCCGAGGTTCTCCAGGGCGTCGCCGCGGTAGCCGTGGATCAGCACGTCGGTGTGGCGCAGCAGTTCCTCGAAGCGCTCGCGCCCGGGCAGGTCCTTCAGGTCCAGGCGCGCGCAGCGCTTGCCCAGGCAGACCTCGGGGATCACCCCCGGCTCGTCCCAGCCCGGCGGGTCGATGCGCAGCACCTCGGCGCCCAGGCCGGCAAGGAAACGGCTGGCCACCGGCCCGGCGAGCACCCGGGTGAGGTCCAGCACCCGCACCCCGGCCAGCGGCCGGTCCGCCGCCAGCGCCCAGGCCGGCGCGGGGGCGATGGCCTGCTCCTGGCTCCAGATCAGGTCCTGCTCCGCCAGGGCCTGGCCCTGGGGGTGCGCCTTCCATTCGTCGATGGAGCGCATCTCCGCGGCGCAACCGCCGGTGGCCACCACCGCGTGCTCCAGTTCGGCCTTGTTCCAGGTGGCGACGCGGGCCGCCGCCTCTTCGCGGCTGGCCACCGGCCCCAGCACGCGCACGACCGCGGCGCGGTGGTGCGGGGCGTTGGTGTGCAGGCGGATCCAGCCGTCGCGGGTGGCGTAGTCGCCGGCGATGTCGCCCCACATGGGCGGCAGCGCCCAGCCCTGGGGCCGCAGCGTCCAGGCGAACCAGAAGGACGCCAGGCGGCGATCCACCTGCAACGCCCCCGGCGCCTGGCCGGCGCGCTTCAGCAAGGCCGCGGTGGCCAGGCCGGCAGCGGCGATGGAGGCACTGGCGAGGTCGGTGACGGCGAAGGTCGAGGGCAGCCCGCCCTCGGCCTGGAAGGACAGGGGCGCGGGCAGGGCCGCGTTCTCTTCCAGGGCCTGCCACAGGGCCCTGGTCATCTGGCTGGCGAGCATGCTGCACCTCGATCGAAGGAGTCCATGAAACGGACCCGCCAGGCAACCTTAGCCCGCCCGCCGCGCCGCCGCGAGCCGGCCTTGCGCCGCAGGGGAATCGCAGGCAATAAAAAACCCGCCGGTGGCGGGTTCTTTACTGGGGCGCTAGTCCTTTAGCGATGTGCCTACCATCGCCCCCGAAGCGTGAAAATTTCGTGAAGAACCTTGAGTCAACCTGAATAATCCAGTGCCGTCCAGGCACGGCTGAGGTCGTCGCGGATGCGACAGGCGGACAGGTCGCCGCCCTCCTCGCCCACGCTCAGCAGGCGGGTGGCGCCGGTGCCGTCGTCGTGCACCTCGGTCAGCGTCTGCAGGCGGCCGCAGTTGGGCGTGTCTATCACATAGCTGGCCACCACCGCCGAGCGCGAGCGCGGCACACGGATGGCGTCGCGCACGATGCCGTGTTCCTCCACCCGCTTGCCGTCGGCCACCAGCACCGCCCAGGCCTCGCGGCCGTCGATCACCAGGTAGGCGCCATTGGCCTTGGGCCCCTCGGCCTGCGGCTGGGCGCAACCGGCGAGCAGGGCCAGGAGGGTGAGCACCAGCAGGGCTTTGACTTGCTTCATCACGCGTTCCTCTTCTTCGTCGTCGCCGCGGGGCGGGGCCCGGTTTCGCGGCGGCCATGGATTCAGTGAGCCAGCGGAAACCATGGTAGCCACAAAATACTGTTCATGCATACAGTATTTTTCGATTATCCTTCTGTCATCGACGAAAGGCACCCTGGCAACAGGTGGCAGGCAAGGACCCGAACAGGAGCGAAAGCGATGGTGGACATCCGCCAGATGAAATACACCGTGAACCACATGGGCGTGGAGGAAGTCAGCGAAGCGGTCGCCGAACTGCACCTCGAGGGCCTGGTCACCGAGGGCAAGACGCCCTTCTCCCGCACCCACTTCAACACCTGCTTCGCCGAGATCGAGGCACTGCTGCAGCGCGCCGGCTACCACCGCCCGCTGGACGTGGTGGGCTACCAGGGCCAGGCCTACGCCATGTTCGACCCCACGCGCTGGGACGCGGTGGAGGTGCTGCGCTGGCTGAAGGAATACGTGGAGGAGGCGCGCAGCGAGGCGGCGGGGGCCTGAACCTTACCCCGTGCGGGGATGGCAAAAGGCCGCAAAGGCTTGCCGCAGAGCGGCCGGACTTGCGCTGAAGGAGTTCGGCCACTAATGTCCTTGGGGCAGTTACGCACCACCACGCTGAATCAAGGACGAGTCCATGAGCAAGACGCTCCCCCAGGACTGGCTGTGGGCCTACCAGAAACTCCGCAGCCTCGCGGTCGGCCGCACCAGCTCCGCCTTCCTCGCCACCCTCTATCACCTGCGCGGCGATACCGGCCCCTTCTACTGCAAGGGCGGGCTGCGCAAGTCGCGCCTGGTGCGCAAGGAGTCCTGAGGCGGCGCATCGCGGACGGAGTCCGCTCCTACTGTTAGCGCCGCGCCCCTTGTAGGAGCGCGCCCTGCGCGCGATCGCGGGCAGGGCCCGCTCCAGGTTGACGTCGAGCTTCCCGCGCTCACGGAGCCATCCGTAGGGCGCATAACGCCTACGGCGTTATCCGCCGCCATCGTGCACCGGTGCCGCGGCCAACGGCGGATAACCGCGAACGGTTATTCGCCCTACGATTGAGCCCGAGCGTCGGCGAACGGCGCCCATTCAGGGATACGACTGCCGCTGCCCGTTCGAGCGCGTCGTCCCCGGGGTGACGTCGAATTGCACGCCATTGGGGTATTCGATGCTCTGGCGGATGCCACCGTTGGTACCACCGCCGCTGTTGTCGATGATCACCCGGCTGGAGCCCTGTTCGTAGCTGCGCGGAACCTGCACGCCACCGTAGCCGTCATAGCGCTGCACACTCGACGAGCTGTCGATGCTGCCACTGGCGCCGGGGCTGACGTAGATGCGCTCGATGCTGCGCACCGGCGGCTGGCCGGCCAGCGCCGCCCCGGCCAGCAGGCTGGCGAGCAGGCCGCAAAGCGCTCGGCTCTTCATGCTGGTCATGCTGGCTGAACCTCCGGTTAGGCTGGAAATGCCCCCAGTCTAACAACTCCAGTTTCCTACGCACCTGTTCCTTGCCATTCGATTGCCACGATTGGCAGATCGTTTCATATCAGTAAGATGCGACGATTTCTGAAAGAAGTTTCTGATGAATATTCGTCGCACAGCCTTCCTCCTCTTGATTGCGGTCCTGCCCCTGGCCGCCTCCGCCGCCGCCCCGCGCACCTTCCAGGAAGCCAAGAAGATCGGCTGGAAGCTCTATGCCCGCCAGTCGGTGGAGTTCTATTGCGGCTGCCGCTACAAGGGCAACCGCGTCGACCTGGCCAGTTGCGGCTACGTGCCGCGCAAGAACGCCAAGCGCGCCGGGCGCATCGAGTGGGAGCACATAGTCCCGGCCTGGGTCATCGGCCACCAGCGCCAGTGCTGGCAGAGCGGCGGGCGCAGCAACTGCTCGCGGCACGACCCGGTGTACCAGCGCGCCGAGGCCGACCTGTTCAACCTGGTGCCGAGCATCGGCGAGGTCAACGGCGACCGCAACAACTTCGGCTACGGCTGGCTGCCGCAGCAGGCGCCGCAGTATGGCGCCTGCCCGATGGTCATCGACTTCAAGGCGAAGAAGGCCATGCCGCGCCCGCAGATCCGCGGGATGATCGCCCGCACCTACTTCTACATGAGCGACCGCTACGGCCTGAGGCTGTCCAGACAGGACCGCCAGCTGTACCAGGCCTGGAGCAAGCAGTACCCGGTGGAAGCCTGGGAGCGCCAGCGCAACCAGATGGTCGGCTGCGTGATGGGCTGGGGCAACCCGTACGTGGGCAAGATCGACCTGCAGGGCTGCGGCACCGCGGCCAGCGTCGCCGGGCGCTGAAAGCCAGGCGACGGCCGTCACGCCTGGCAGTAGACTCAGCGGGCGCACCCTGTCGCGCAGGCCTCTTTTCCCCTGTCTGGAGTACCTCGCATGTCCCTGTCGATCTACCAGATTTCCGTTCCGGTGTTCATCCGCACGCTCGGCAACCTCTCGGCCATCCTGGCCAAGGCCGAGGCCCATGCCCAGGCCAGGTCCATCGACCCGACGGTGCTGCTGAACGCCCGCCTGGCCCCGGACATGTTCCCGCTGACGCGCCAGGTGCAGATCGCCAGCGACGCCGCCAAGGGCTGCGCCGCCCGCCTGGCCGGCGTGGAGATTCCCAGCTACGCCGACGAGGAACAGAGCTTCGCCGACCTGCAGGCGCGCATCGCCAAGACCATCGACTACCTCAAGGGCTTCAAGCCCGAGCAGTTCGAAGGCGCCGAGAACCGCGAGATCCACATCAAGACGCCGAGCCGCGAGCTGCACTTCAAGGGCCTGGACTTCCTGCTCGGCTTCGCCAACGCCAACTTCTACTTCCACGTCACCACCACCTACGCCATCCTCCGCCACAACGGCGTGGAGCTGGGCAAGATGGACTTCCTCGGCGGCGCCTGAGCCCGCCCGGTGCCGGCCACGCCGGCACCCTTCCCTAGCGTCCGGGCAGCGGCAGGCTGGTGGTCGACTTGATCTCCGACAGCGCGACTATGGAGTTGATCTCCTGGATGCCCGGCACCTGCGACAGGCGCTCGAAGAAGAAGCGCTCGTAGGCCTCGATGTCCTCGGTGACGATGCGCAGCATGAAGTCCACCGCGCCCATCAGCACATGGCACTCCAGCACCTCGGGGAACTCGCGGATGGCCGCGGCGAACTCGGTGAGGTTGTTGCGCCCGTGGGTGTTCAGCTTCACCTGGGCGAAGATCTGCGTGTTCAGGCCGATCTTCTTGCGGTCCAGCAGGGTCACCTGGCGGCGGATCACCCCTTCTTCCTTCAGGCGCTGGATACGCCGCCAGCACGGCGACTGCGACAGGCCGATGCGTTCGGCGATCTCGGCGGTGGAGAGCGTCGCCTCCTCCTGCAGCAGGGCGAGGATGCGCTTGTCGTAGGCATCCAGCTCGATCGGCATTATCTATTCTCCAACCCATGCGTTCACGCATAGTCTATTCGCAAACCATCTCCATCGCCGCTCATTTCGCAAAGCAAAACCCGGCCGGGCCACCGACAATGAGCCACCTCCCAGCCTTGCCGGTCCCGCCATGAACCAAGCCGTTTCCCTGCCCACCCGCACCGCCGTCCTGCCCGCCAGCCTGCTCGACGCCGGCCCCGGCGAGCGCCCCGACGGCTGGACCCGCCGCCCGGCCGACGCGGCGCGCCAGGCGCACTTCGCCATCCGCGCCGAGGCCGATGCCGACGTGCTGTGCAAGCTGCTGAACCTGTTCGCCCTGCAGGGCTGGCTGCCGGCCGAAGTGCATGCCGTGCAGGCGGGCGAATGGCTGCAGGTGGACCTGCGCGTACCGGGCATGCCGGAGCAGCGTGGCGAGGTGATGGCCGAGCGCATGCGCTCGCTGGTCAGCGTGGCGACGGTGGAATTGGCGTTCAGCAGCTTCTGACGGCGCAATCTGTCCGTTCAGCGATACAGGCTGGCTTTCTCGCGTTAGCCGGAAGGCCAGCACGGGCATAGAGTCGGAACCGTCATCCGTCCGTCAGAGGCGGCGACCGCATTCTTCGTACCTTGCCCGAGATGATCGCCATGGCTCGTCCACGTCTGCTCCCCGACAACTTCACCCTGGCCCTGGTCGCCACAGTGGCCATCGCCAGCCTGCTGCCCTGCCAGGGGCAGGTGGCCACCGCCTTCGGCTGGGTCACCAACCTGGCCATCGGCCTGCTGTTCTTCCTGCACGGCGCCAAGCTGTCGCGCCAGGCCATCATCGCCGGCGCCACCCACTGGCGCCTGCACCTGCTGGTGTTCGCCTGCACCTTCATCCTCTTCCCGATCCTCGGCCTGGTGCTCAAGCCGGTGCTGTCGCCGCTGGTGACCCCGGACCTGTACCTGGGCCTGCTGTACCTGTGCGCCCTGCCGGCCACCGTGCAGTCGTCCATCGCCTTCACCTCGCTGGCCCGCGGCAACATCCCGGCGGCGGTATGCAGCGCCTCGGCGTCCAGCCTGATCGGCATCTTCCTCACCCCGCTGCTGGTCCAGCTGCTGCTGGGCGTGCACGGCGACACCGGCGTCTCCACCCTGGACGCCATCGGCAAGATCACCCTGCAGCTGCTGGTGCCCTTCATCGCCGGCCAGGCCCTGCGTGGCGTGATCGGCGGCTGGGTGGACCGGCACAAGCCGGTGCTGCGCTACGTCGACCAGGGTTCGATCCTGCTGGTGGTCTACACCGCCTTCAGCGCCGCGGTGATCCAGGGCCTGTGGCACCAGGTGCCGCTGGCCGCGCTGGCCGGCCTGGTGGTGGTGTGCTGCATCCTGCTGGCGCTCGCCCTGTTCGCCACCAGCCAGCTCAGCCGGCGCCTGGGCTTCGACAAGGAAGACGAGATCACCATCGTCTTCTGCGGCTCGAAGAAGAGCCTGGCCACCGGCGTGCCCATGGCCCAGGTGCTGTTCGCCACCGGCAGCATCGGCGTGATCCTGCTGCCGCTGATGCTCTTCCACCAGATCCAGCTGATGGTCTGCGCGGTGCTGGCCCAGCGCTACGCCAAGCGCCAGCAGGAAGCGGCGGCCACGGCGCAGGTGGTGCAGTCGCGCTGAAGCGTTCGGTGCGACGTGCCTTGCCGGCTGCGCCGAGGCGCTTTTCGTAGGGTGGGCTGAGCCTTGGCGAGACCCATGCAGCCACGGCGATGGGTATCGCTTCGCTCAACCCATCCTACGGAGTGTCATATTTACCTGTAGGAGCGCGCCCTGCGCGCGAATCGCGGGCAGGGCCCGCTCCTACAGGTTGATACCTATCGCTCGCCCCGCGAGATCAGGCCACCGGCGTACGCAGGGTGACGAACTCCTCGGCCGCCGTCGGGTGGATGCCGATGGTTTCGTCGAACACCCGCTTGGTGGCCCCGGCCTTGAGCGCCACGGCGATGCCCTGGAGGATCTCGCCGGCCTCCGGGCCGACCATGTGGCAGCCCAGCACCTGGTCGCTGTCGGCGTCGACGATCAGCTTCATCAGGGTCTTTTCCTGGGATTCGGTGAGGGTCAGCTTGAGCGCGCGGAAGCGGCTCTCGAACAGCTTGATCCGGTGCCCGGCGGCGCGCGCCTCGTCCTCGGTGAGGCCGACGGTGCCGATGTTCGGCAGGCTGAACACCGCAGTGGGGATCAGCTTGTAGTCCACCGGCCGGTATTCCTCGGGGCGGAACAGCTGGCGGGCCACCGCCATGCCCTCGGCCAGGGCCACCGGGGTCAGCTGCACGCGGCCGATGACGTCGCCGATGGCGCGGATCGACGGCTCGCTGGTGCGGTAGGCCTCGTCGACCTTGACGAAACCCTTGTCGTCCAGCGCCACCTCGACGTTCTCCAGCCCCAGGCCGTCGAGCATCGGCCGGCGGCCGGTGGCGTAGAACACGCAGTCGGCCTCCAGCAGGCGGCCGTCCTTGAGGGTCGCCAGCAGGCTGCCGTCGGCCTGCTTGTCGATGCGCGCGATGTCGGCGTTGAACTGCAGGTCCAGGCCCTTCTTCGTCAGCTCGTCGCGCAGGTGCTCACGCACGCTGCGGTCGAAGCCGCGCAGGAACAGCTCGCGGCGGTACAGCAGGGTGGTCTGCGCGCCCAGGCCATGGAAGATGGAGGCGAACTCCACGGCGATGTAGCCGCCGCCCACCACCAGCACCCGGCGCGGCAGCTGCGGCAGGAAGAAGGCCTCCTGGGAGGTGATGACGTGTTCCTTGCCGGGGATGTCCGGCACCTGGGGCCAGCCACCGGTGGCGATGAGGATGTTGGCGGCGCGCAGGCGCTGGCCGTCCACTTCCACGGTATGGGCGTCGACCAGGCGCGCGTGGCCTTCGAGCAGGGTCACCCCGCTGTTCACCAGCAGGTTGCGGTAGATGCCGTTGAGGCGGTGGATCTCGCGGTTCTTGTTGGCGATCAGGGTCGGCCAGTCGAAGCGCGCCTCGCCCAGGCTCCAGCCGAAGCCGGCGGCCTGCTCGAAGTCCTCGTGGAAGTGCGCGCCGTACACCAGCAGCTTCTTCGGCACGCAACCGACGTTCACGCAGGTGCCGCCCAGGTAGCGGCTCTCGGCCACCGCCACGCGCGCGCCGAACCCCGCGGCGAACCGCGCGGCACGCACGCCGCCGGAACCCGCACCAATCACGAACAGGTCGAAATCGAAAGCCATCGTCGTTCTCCACTGGCAGATGCCCGGCAGCATACCTCATCGCCGCTGGCCTATCCTGCCAGCAGAGCCCACAGGAGGAAGCCGCCATGCGCCCGTCCCTGACCCACCTGGCCCTGCACGTACCGGACCTGGAGGCCTGCATCGCCTTCTACGAACGCTTCTGCGGCATGCGCGTGATCCACCAGCGCGAGGGCAAGGGCTCGCGCATCGTGTGGATGGCCGAGCCGGGCAAGGAGCACCAGTTCATCTTCGTCATCATGCCCGGCGGCGAGGCCCGCCACCTGGCCAGCGACGACTACAGCCACTTCGGCTTCGCGGTGGACAGCCACGAGAAGGTCGATACCATCGCCGCCGAGGCCGAACGCGCCGGCTGCCTGATCTGGCCGCCGCGCCAGGAGCCCTACCCCGTCGGTTATTACTGTGGTGTTCGTGACCCTGCAGGAAATTACGTGGAGTTCAGCTACGGCCAACCACTGGGGCCGGGCTCGGAAGAAATGCCGATTCCATCGTCGCTGTAGGCGCCGAACCGTAGGGCGCATAACGCCTCCAGCGTTATCCGCCGCCTTCGCAAGGCAACGGCGGATAACCGCGAACGGTTATTCGCCCTACGGCAGCCCCCCGCTCCGAAAGCGTGCGGCCCACGCGAACGGCGGAAACGAAGAAGCCACCCGCAGGTGGCTTCTTCGACGTACCGGGAACGCGCCGGGATTACCAAGCCTTGCCGGTCTTGTAGAGGTTCTCGTAGCAGAAGTTGGTCGCCTCGATGTAGCCCTCGGCGCTACCGCAGTCGAAGCGCTTGCCCTTGAACTTGTAGGCCAGCACGCAGCCGTCCTGGGCCTGCTTCATCAGGGCGTCGGTGATCTGGATCTCGCCACCCTTGCCCGGCTCGGTCTGCTCGATCAGCTCGAAGATGTCCGGGGTCAGGATGTAGCGGCCGATGATCGCCAGGTTCGACGGCGCCTCTTCCGGCTTGGGCTTCTCGACCATGTTGTTCACGCGGTAGATGTCGTCGCGGATCATCTCGCCGGCGATCACGCCGTACTTGTTGGTCTCTTCCGGCGGCACTTCCTGGATGGCCACGATGGAGCAGCGGAACTGGTTGTACAGCTTGACCATCTGCTTCAGGACGCTGTCGCCTTCCAGGTTCAGGCAGAGGTCGTCGGCCAGGACCACGGCGAAGGGCTCGTCGCCGATCAGCGGGCGGCCGGTGAGGATGGCGTGGCCCAGGCCCTTCATCTCGATCTGACGGGTGTAGGAGAAGGTGCACTCGTCGATCAGGCGGCGGATACCGACCAGGTACTTTTCCTTGTCGGTGTTGCGGATCTGGGTTTCCAGCTCGTAGCTGATGTCGAAATGGTCTTCCAGCGAACGCTTGCCGCGGCCGGTGACAATGCCGATCTCCGACAGCCCGGCTTCCAGCGCCTCTTCGACGCCGTACTGGATCAGCGGCTTGTTGACGATCGGCAGCATTTCCTTGGGCATGGCCTTGGTGGCCGGGAGGAAGCGGGTGCCGTAGCCGGCAGCCGGGAACAGACATTTCTTGATCATGGAAGTCCTTCGACATGAACGAGGGTGTGAATGGCGCGCAGTCTAATGAGCCCGCGTGCGGCTTACAATGCCCACGCTGCGCGCCCGCCAGCGGAGGCGCAGGCCCGTCGGCGATGGGCAACGGCTAGTCAGACCGCCACGGCGCCGGCAAGTTCGGTCGATACTGGCAAAAAGTCAGCACTGGTACCTTCGGCGACCGTCTGTCGGCTCCATCCTACGCACTCTGAAGGGCGCCGACAGAGCCCGTGCTGACCTGGCTCAGTCTTCCGGCGGATCGTCGCGGCGTAGCGAACCGGTCGTATTGACCGGATGGGGGCGAGACCAGATACTGTATTTTCATACAGTATTCGGGATTTCATCTTGCTCTACCTCCCCTCTTCCCATCACAGGTGCCAACCATGGGCGTCGCCGTAGACCTGGGCGCGCTGCTCGACCAGCGACGCGTCTGGAAGGGCCAGGCCGGCACCACGCCCAGCGCAGCCCAGCCCACCGGCCATGCCCGGCTGGACGCCCTGCTGCCGGGCGGTGGCTGGCCAGAGGCGGCGCTGAGCGAGATCCTCCATGCCGCCGAGGGTATCGGCGAGCTGCAGTTGCTCTGGCCGACCCTGGCGCGCCTGAGCGCGGCCGGCGAGCGCGTGGTGCTGGTGGCGCCGCCGCACATCCCCTACCCCCGCGCCTGGCTGGAGGCGGGCGTCGAGTTGCAGCACCTGGCCTGGGTCGAGGCCAGTGGCCGCGATGCGCTCTGGGCGACCGAGCAATGCCTGCGCTCGGGCTGCTGCGGCGCCGTGCTGTGCTGGCCGCAGCAGGCCGACGACCGCGCCCTGCGCCGCCTGCAGGTGGCGGCGGAAAGCGGCCAGACCCTGGCCTTCGCCTTCCGCCCGCTGCGCGAGGCGTACAACCCCTCGCCGGCCGCGCTGCGCCTGGCCGTCGAAACCCGCCCGGCGCAACTGCGGGTGCTCAAGTGCCGTGGCGGCCTGGCCCCGGCCAGCCCCCTGCCGCTGGCCGCCCTGCACTGAGGTCGCCATGCGCTGGGCCTGCATTCTCCTGCCACAGCTGGCCGTGGACGCCGCCCTGCGCCAGCGCAGCAATCCCGAGGCGCCCCTCGCCCTGCTAGCCGGCCCGCCACAACGGCGCGTGCTGCAGGCGGTCAACCCGGCGGCCCGCCGGCTCGGCCTGCGCCCCGGCCTGTCGCTGACCGCGGCGCGCGCCCTGTGCCGCGACTTCGACTGCGCCGAGTACGACCTGGCCGCCATCCAGCGCAGCCAGGACCTGCTCGCCGCCTGGGCCTACGGCTTCAGCTCCCAGGTCAGCCAGCACTACCCGCGCGCGCTGCTGCTGGAGGTCGCCTCCAGCCTGGCGCTGTTCGGCCCCTGGCCACGCTTCGAGGCCCGCCTGCGCGAGGAACTGCGGGCCCTGGGCTTCAGCCACCGCATCGGCGTGGCGCCCACCCCCGCGGCCGCGCGGGTACTGGTCAACGCCGGTGACGGCCTGGTGGTGGAACACCCGGAAGCCCTGCGCAGCGTCCTCGGGCGCCTGCCCCTGGAGCGCTGCGGGCTGCCCCGGGAAAGCGTGGCCAGCCTGGCGCGCATGGGCCTGCGCAGCCTGCAGCAACTGCTCGCCATGCCCCGCGACGGTCTGGCCCGGCGTTTTCCGGCGGAACTGCTGCGGCAGGTCGACAACCTGCTCGGCCAGCGGTCGCTGGCCCTGGACTTCTACCGGCCACCGGAACGCTTCGAGAGCCGCATCGAGCTGAATTTCGACGTCGAATCGACCCAGGCCCTGCTCTTCCCCCTGCGCCGCCTGACCGGCGACCTCGCCGCCTTCCTCGCCGGGCGCGACAGCGGCGTGCAGCGCTTCGAGCTGTACCTGGAGCACCACGGCCGCGGCGAAACCTGCATGCCGGTCGGCCTGCTCAGCGCCGAGCGCGAGCCGGCCATGCTCTTCGAGCTGAGCCGCGGCCGCCTGGAACAGCTGCAACTGCCCGCCGCGGTACAGGCCGTGCGCCTGCAGGCCGACGACCTGCCGCCCTTCGCCCCCGGGCTGCGCCAGCTGTTCGACGAGCGCCCGCAGCAGACGCAGCCCTGGGAACAGCTGCGCGAACGCCTGCGCGCGCGCCTGGGCGACGATGCCGTGCACGGCCTGGGGGCCCTCGCCGAGCACCGCCCGGAACAGGCCTGGCAACCCCGGGAAAGCCCGCGCGCCCTCCCCCTGCCGCCCTGCGGGCCGCGCCCCGGCTGGTTGCTGCGGCAGCCACAGGCGCTGCGCGAAAGCCTGCCCCGGGTGCTCGCCGGGCCGGAGCGCATCGAGTCCGGCTGGTGGGATGGCGCGGACATGCGCCGCGACTACTACCGGGTGCAGACCCGCGCCGGCCAGCAGGCCTGGGTCTACCGCGAGGTCGGCAGCGAGGGGCCGTGGCTGATCCACGGCTGGTTCGCATGACCCCGGCCTACGCCGAGCTGCACTGCCTGTCGAACTTCAGCTTCCAGCGCGGTGCCTCCAGTGCCCATGAACTCTTCGAGCGCGCCGCACGCCTTGGCTACCGCGCCCTGGCCATCACCGACGAATGCAGCCTGGCCGGCATCGTCCGCGCCTGGCAGGCGGCGAAGGCATTCGAGCTGGCGCTGATCGTCGGCAGCGAGGTGCGCATCGAGGCCGGCCCCAAGCTGGTCCTGCTGGCCGAGAACCTCACCGGCTACCAGAACCTCTGCCGGCTCATCACCCACGCCCGGCGCCGCGCCGACAAGGGCAGCTACCGCCTGCTGCGCGAGGACCTGGAGGCCGACCTGGAAGGCCTGCTGGCGATCTGGCTGCCCGACACGGCAGCGGATACGGATGGCGCCTGGCTGCGCGAACGCTTCCCGCAACGCCTCTGGCTGGGCGTCGGGCTGCACCGCGGCGCGGACGACAGTGCCCGCCTGCAGGCCCTGCTGGCCCAGGCCGCCCGCCATGGCATCGCCACCGTGGCCTGCGGCGACGTGCACATGCACAGCCGCGGCCGCCGGGCCCTGCAGGACTGCATGACGGCCATCCGTCACCACCTGCCGGTCAGCGAGGCCGGCGCCCACCTGTTCCCCAACGGCGAACGCCACTTGCGCCCGCGGGAAGTGCTGGCCGAGCTGTATCCGGCGCAGTTGCTGGAGGAGACGCTGCGGATCGCGGGGCGTTGCAGTTTCGATCTGGGGCAGCTGCGCTACCAGTATCCCCGCGAACTGGTGCCCGAGGGGCACACGCCGAAGTCCTGGCTATGCCAGATGACCTACGCCGGTATCCGCAGGCGCTGGCCGGACGGGGCGCGGAAAAAGGTGCTGAAACGCATCGGCAAGGAACTGCTGCTGATCGCCGAGCTGGAGTACGAGAACTACTTCCTCACCGTCCACGACATCGTCCAGTTCGCCCGCAGCCAGGGCATTCTCTGCCAGGGGCGCGGCTCGGCCGCCAACTCCGCGGTGTGTTTCGCCCTGGGTATCACCGAGCTGGACCCGTCGCGCAGCAAGCTGCTTTTCGGCCGCTTCATCTCCCGCGAGCGCAACGAGCCGCCGGACATAGACGTCGACTTCGAGCACGATCGGCGCGAAGAAGTCATCCAGTACGTCTTCCGTCGCTACGGCCGCCACCGTGCAGCCCTGACCGCCGTGGTCAGCAGCTACCGCGGCGCAGGCGCCATACGCGACATCGCCAAGGCCCTGGGCCTGCCACCCGACCAGGTGGACGCCCTGGCCGGATGCTGCGGGCGCTGGAGCGAGCAAACGCCACCCGAAGAGCAACTGCGCGAAGCGGGTTTCGACCCACAGAGCCCGATCATGCGCAGGGTGCTGGCGCTCACCGCAGAGCTGATCGGCTTTCCCCGCCACCTGTCGCAACATCCTGGTGGCTTCGTCATTTCCGAGCAGCCATTGATCAACCTGGTCCCGGTCGAGAACGCGTCCATGCCCGAACGCACCGTGATCCAGTGGGACAAGGACGATATCGATGCGGTGAAGCTACTCAAGGTCGACGTGCTCGCCCTGGGGATGCTCAGTGCCCTGCGCCGCTGCTTCGACCTGGTGCATCGCCTGCGCGGCACGCCGATGAGCATTGCCAGCATTCCCCCGGAAGACCCGGCCACCTACGAGATGATCAGCCGCGCCGATGCCATAGGCGTGTTCCAGATCGAGTCCCGCGCGCAGATGGCCATGCTGCCGCGGCTGCGGCCGAAGACGTTCTACGACCTGGTGATCGAGGTCGCCATCGTCCGTCCGGGCCCGATACAGGGCGACATGGTCCACCCCTACCTGCGACGGCGTAACAAGCAAGAGCCGATCACCTATCCCTCGCCGGCCCTGGAACAGGTGTTCCGGCGCACCCTGGGCGTTCCGTTGTTCCAGGAACAGGTCATGGAGGTCGCGGTGGTCGCTGCCGGCTACACCGCCGGCGAAGCCGACGACCTGCGCCGTTCCATGGCTGCCTGGAAACGCCACGGCGGCCTGGAGAAACACCGCCTGCGCCTGACCGAGGGCATGCTGGAGAATGGCTACACCGCCGATTTCGCCGCCCGCATCTTCGAACAGATAAAGGGCTTCGGCAGCTACGGCTTCCCCGAATCCCATGCCGCCAGCTTCGCCCTGCTCACCTATGCCAGCAGTTGGCTGAAGTGCCACGAGCCGGCAGCCTTCGCCTGCGCCCTGGTCAACAGCTGGCCGATGGGTTTCTACAGCCCCGACCAGGTACTGCAGGATGCCCGCCGCCACGGCATCGAGGTGCTGCCGGTGGACGTGCGCTACAGCCACTGGGACTGCAGCCTGGAGGATAAGGGCGAGGCACAGCCGGCAATCCGCCTGGGGCTGCGCATGGTCCGCGGCTTCCGCGAGGATTTGGCCCAACGCATCGTCCAGACCCGCGAGCGACGGGCTTTCGAAAGCGTCGAGGACCTCAGCTACCGGGCCGGCCTGGACGCCGCGGCCCGCGAGCGCCTGGCCGACGCCGGCGCCCTGCGCGGCCTGGCCGGGCATCGCCACCGGGCGCGCTGGGCCGTGGCCGGGGTGGAACCGCAGCTACCGCTGTTCGCCGGTCAAGACGCCATGACGGAGGCCGCGGTGAGCCTGCCGTTGCCCAGCCAGGGCGAGGAAATGCTCACCGACTACGCCAGCCTGGGCACCACCCTAGGCCCACACCCGCTGCGCCTGCTGCGCGGCCAGTTGAAAGCGTTGCGCTGCCGCAGCTCCCGCGAGCTGCCCGGCCTGGAGCACGGCCGGCCACTCAGCGTCGCCGGGCTGGTGATCGGCCGGCAGCGGCCGCAGACTGCCAGCGGCGTCACCTTCGTCACCCTCGAGGATGAGTTCGGCCTGGTCAACGTCGTGGTCTGGCGCGACGTTGCCGAACGCCAGCGCCGCGTATTCCTGCAAGCGCAGTTGCTGCAGGTGCGCGGCCGGCTGGAAAGCGAGAGCGGCGTGCGCCACGTGATCGCCGAGCAACTGGTCGACCTGACGCCCCTGCTCAGCGGCCTGGACGTGCCCAGCCGCGATTTCCGCTAGTGGCTCAACTGGCCAGGCGGTGCAGGTTCCAACGCACCACGCCCCAGATCGCCAACTCATCGCCTTCGCCGATGCGGATCGGCGGGTAGCGGTCGTTGGCCGGCAGCAGCGCGTAGGCGCCGTCGATGATGTCCAGGCGGCGGATCAGCGGCTCGCCGTTCACCGCGGCCACCACTACCTCGCCGGAACAGGCCAGGGAAGCGCGGTCCACCACCAGCAGGTCATTGTCGTGGATGCCGGCACCGGTCATACCATCGCCATGTGCGCGGACTATGTAGGTATGGGGCGTATGCAGCTCGAGCAGGTCATCCAGCGACCGCGGCTGCGCCTGGAGGAACGCCGACGGATCGGCGACGGCAGGATGGAAAGCGGCATGAGACATGGCGGGGCACCCTCGGAATACTGTACATGCATACAGATACCAGAAATAATGCGAACCCGGCAAGCCATCCGCCACTCCATTGATAGCCGCCGGCAACCGCTGCGGCGTGGTCTATCCTTCGTGTGGGGGCGAGGACTTTCAGCATGAATCCTGGCACGTTCGTCACACTCATGATTTTCGGCTGGCTGCTGCTGGCGGGCGTCACGCTCTGGGCCTTCCTGCGCGTGCCCATGCGCAGGGCCCGGCTGCATTCGCGCAGCGAGGCCCAGGCCCATCCCCACGAGGCGCCAGCACCCCAGGCGCAGCCGCAGCCGGCCCCGCGCAGGCGTCATGCCGGCTGGCTGGCGTGGAATCATCGCTGAGGCGGCCGCAGGCCGCCGTCATCCAGGCTTTTCGGAAGCTCCATACAGCCCCCTTCCTCAGGTCCCCTCGCCCGACAGGCTCGTCCGGATGAACCCGACGGCCAGCGATGAGCTCGCAGGGGCTGGGCGAGGTGGTGGATCCGCAGCGGACACAGTCGCACAGGAGCAGGACGGCCCTCCCGGCTACACGGGCCGGGCCGCCAGCCGCGCGCCAAACTCAGGCCAGGCGAATGTCCGCCCCGGTGACCTCGTCGCGCAGGGCGCGCAATTCGGCGGCATCCTGGTTCAGGTGATGAATGGCCTTGAGCAACCGCTGGCGCAGCAGTTCGTCCGGCACTTGCTCCACGGCGCGCATCACTTCGATGGCAGTGGCTTCGTTGTTGCTGGCTACCGAGTCCAGCACCTTGCGGATGTTACGGGCTGCACGTTGCACGTCAGGTCCTCATGACAAAGTGCGAGCACCGTAGGACAACAATATTTCTCAAAGATTTCAGCGAGTTGCATTCTGACCAGCGGTCAGGCGCATCCCCCTTGCGCAAGCCGGCGGACGATGCGGCGGCGAGCGTTGGCAGCGCGGCCGATTGTCACGCTGCCGAGTCGGCAAGTCGGGAATGCAGGGAGGAATTCTGGTGCTCGGAGCGGGACTCGAACCCGCAAGACCGTTAGGCCGGCGCATTTTAAGTGCGCTGTGTCTACCAATTTCACCATCCGAGCCGGGCGGGCATTGCCGAGGCCGGAAGAGTTCGGCCACCGGGCAATGTGGAAGGGCCGAGACTATACCGAGTCGACTCGTTGCGGTAAAGCCGGGGCCGGGCGCCTAAGCACTTGATGGCGCAGCCGATTCCGCCCTCCCCGAGGCTCGCTGCGCACCCTGCGTCCCCTGCACAAGGGACTAGTCGGAATTACCGGCTTTTTGCCATCTCCCATGTCGCATAAGCTGCCCACCCACGGGGCGGAAGGGAAGCCAACCCCGGCTTGGGCCGCATTACCCCGGATGCGGCCGCTTTTTCTTCTGCCACCTCCCGGACAGCGGGACAATGTGAATCCAGTCACATAACTGCCGAAAAACCGGCACAGCGCCATCATCGGTACAAGACTTTGACGTTCAGTGGATCACGAAACGCCAAACAGGAGAGTTCCGATGAGGCAACGCATTGCCACTCGCGTGGGCAGGTCCCTGGTCGTCATCGAAACCAAGGACATCACGCATTTCAGCGCGGAAGAAAAGTATGTGACAGCCTTCACCGCCAAGGGCCGGATCCATTTCGACGCCACCCTGAAAGCCCTGGAAATCGAGTTCGCCGAAGCGTTCATCCGCATCCATCGCAGCCACCTGGTGCGCAGCAGCCTGGTCAGCAACCTGCGCTGGGACGCCTATTCGGCCAGCATCGGCATCGAGGGCACGGAAATCCGCCTGCCCCTGAGCCGCCAGCGCGTCGGCGCGGTTCGCAACCTGTTGCGGGCACGCAGCGGAGCGACCGTGATCGCCACCCTCGACGGGCCGTTGCCGCTTTCCATGCTGGCCACCCAGCATGCAGCCCCTGCCCTGCGGGTTCCCTGACGAAAGGGCGTATCGCTCGTCCATATGCAATATCAAAGTAACATCACCCATCTATACTGCAGGAAGGCTGACGGACCAGCCCCCATCGGCAGTACGAAGAAGCCTCGCCTCACCCGCGAGGCTTTTTCTTTCCACCGCTCATCGACCACCTGAAACGCCGTGCCGGCCGGGGACATGAGCGGCCCGCATACATGCACACGAGAATGTATGTTTATTTCGCTGTCGCGTAATGGCAATATGCCTGGCCCTCTTGCTGAGGACATGGCCGGCCGAGCAGGGACGCGACGGCCAGCCACTTACCCTTCCCGGCGCGCAGCCCTGCCGCGCAGTCCCCAGAGCAGCAGCACGATGGCGAGCATGATCGCCAGGCCGACGCTGACGAAACCGAAGGTCACCAGCAGTTCCTGCCAGGGCTCTGCGCGATGCCCCGCGGCGGTGACGGGCGACATGGCCGCGGTGCCGAAGACCGCGGCGAGCAGGGTGAAGGCCCAATTGGCATAGGCGCCGTAGAGCAATGCGCAAAAGGCGACACCCTGCCACCGGGACGACAGCGCCACCTCGCCCCAGATAGCCCCCAGCGCCAGCAACAGCAGGCCATTGAGGATGCCCTCCAGGTGGGCCGCCAGGGCCATGTGCGGATTGCTCAGCTGCGCCTCGACCAGCCCGGTGAACAGACCGAGCAACAGCAGCAGCAGGCCGTGCCAGAGCAACCGCCGATACACGCCAGCCATGCCGGGCACCTCCGCGACCGGGTCTCCCCTTCACTCTAGACGGTGCGGGCTAGTGCAGCGGCAGCCAGCCGGGCGCGATGTACTCGGAGGGGAGCAACAGGCAGACGACCAGATAGCAGGCGACGACAAGGCAGGCGGCGGCCACTACGAGCCATTCGAAGCGCGACATCTCTCATCCTTGAGCAGCGCAATTTCAGAATGACAGTATGCCATGGCGAACGGCACATGACATCAGAACGCCATCTACCTCTCAGAGCCTCCGGCAGGCGGCGAGACGAGCAGAGAAACGCCGGGCCCGGTAGAATTTCGCGCCCCTGGGAACCGGAACGGCTCCGGCCGGTCTGAAACCGCCAGCGAATTCACACCACGGGTCGGCATGCGATCCGGACGATCGACCATCCCGGGCGGCAAGCCTGCCGCCCTTCATTCCTCGAGGTTAGCAATATGCGCAAAGCACTCCCCGCCCTGGCCCTGAGCCTGCTGTTCGCCCAAGCCGCCATGGCCGGCGGCGGCACCCAGGCAGCCGTCGGCGGCGGCCTGGGCGGTGCCCTGGGCAACGTCATCGGCCAGCAGATGGGCGGCAGCACCGGTGCCGCGGTCGGCGCCGGTCTCGGTGGCGCCGCGGGTGGCGCAGCCACCGCCAAGAAAGGCCGGAAGACCAAGGCGGCCATCGGTGGCGGCCTGGGTGCAGCCGGCGGCTCGATCATCGGTAACAAGCTCGGCGGCAGCACCGGCGCAGCCATCGGCGCCGGCCTGGGTGGCGCGGCGGGCGGCGCGCTCGGCGGCAAGAAGTAAGTCCGGCTGCTCCGTGTGAAAAGCCCCGTGGGTTCGCTCCCACGGGGCTTTTCTTTTGCGGATGTCCCGCCCGAAGAACGCTCGCCCCAGCCATGACGCAAATACCTGCGCATAGCGGACTCGGCCGCGATCAATAGCCCGCTTCGCGTTGATGCCGAATGGCGAGAATCACTATGGTCTCGTTATCGATGCGATACCGGGCGACATAGCCGCTATCACCGAACTCGATTGGCCATTCTCTGAAGGAGACGGGCAGGCTCTCGATTATCCGTCCCACCTGCGGGCGATTTCCCAGCGCCTGGGTGGCCTGGACGACCGCCTGAGCAGCCCGCCTGGCCGCATCAGGACTCCTGGAGCGCAAGTATTCCCGAAGGCATTCGAGATCGCGTATCGCGGCCGGAGCGTAGAGCACTCACGTGCGGGAGCGGGCCGCTCGTCAACCTCACCCCAGGTGTTCAGCCACTCATTGACCGCTTCGGACGTCACATGCTTGCCAGTGGCCTGATACTCATCCCACGCCAACGCCGTCTCACGGTTCAGTGCCTCACGCCTTTCCTCGCGCTCAACATACTGGGCAAACGCCTTACGCATGATCCATGTGTGGCGAGCGCTGGCGTATCCCCGCAAGGTTGCGTATGCGCGCCATCATCGCATCGTCGAGCTTCACCGAAGTGGCCATCACGCCCCGAGTAGTCAAAGGTAATACCCGCGATGCTCCGCCCAGCCATGGAGCCTGTCAACCCGCATGCCACCACTGCTCGAAGCAGGCGCCGGCACGAGCAGTACGGGAAATACTTGCCTGGAGGAGAAAAGAAAAAGCCCCGAAGACCTGCGTCTTCGGGGCTTTCATGTTGGAGGCTGAGGTCGGAATCGAACCGGCGTTCACGGATTTGCAATCCGATAGAAAGATTCAGCAATGACACCATGTGCAGCTATTTTGGCGTCCCATTATCAATTCAAAATCACACCTCTGTAACCCGCATGGTTGATAGGGGTGCATCTCCAGTTCTGGAACCAAAATTCCGGCCCTCTCTGCCCGTTCTGGGCGCCCTACCACACCGATCTAGCGATACTCAGCGATACCCGTTCCTGCCGACTTCCATTCTTCTTGCGGGGAGTTAGACCGGAGCATGACGAATGCGTCAACAGCCTGCCCTTCCTTCGGTTCGGCCGGGGAGATAGCGGCATGTCGGCCAGCCGCGTAGCCGGGGAACATGTCGGAGTTCGCCGACACGTGGTATTCCCAAATCCCGAAATTGCCCGCCTTGCCAACCATGCGCTCCAGCTGAAGCCGAGAGAAAGCGCCCTGACGAATGATGAGCATGCCGACCTCCAGTAGTTGAAGGCTGGCATTCTACCCTACTGCGCCGCCCGCGCCCGCTCGTCCACCCGGCGTGCCACCTGGTTCCGGCTTTCGCTCAGCTCGCGCAGCAGCGCCATTTTCTCCTCGGCGCCCAGCGTCGGATCGTTGCTGACCGCGCGCATGCGCTGGTTGATCGCCGTGATCCGCCGGTTCGCCGCGTTGTAGATCGGCCGCAGCTTCAGCGTGCTGTTGCCGGCCAGTTCTTCAAGGCGGCCCAGGTCGTCAACCTTCCGCGCCTCACTGGCCGAGGCGTAGAGCTGGTCGATCTGGTGCTGCATCTCGTAGAAGCGGTCCAGGTACTTGCTGCTGCCGCCGGCGACGGGCTTCACGAAGTCCCCATAGAGCGTCCAGTTGTCGGGGTTGGTGGCGTCCCGCCGCGGGTTCGCCGGCAGGTCCATCGGGCCGCGCAGCATGTAGTCGCCGGCGTTCAGGGCCTGGGTACCCAGCCAGCCGAAGTAGCCGCGCACCAGGTGCTCCAAGCGCTGGGGCGAGATGTTCGCCAGGCGGCCGGCAGCCACCGCGGCAGCGGACGTGCTGGAGGTGTAGCGCTCCGCCGGCGGCAGGCGCTCCTGGCCCATGCTGTCGATCGCCGTCTTGCGGAAGCTGTCGTAGTTGAAGATGGCATCCATGGCCGGCTTGAACGCTTGGGGTACCGGACTCATCTGCAACTGGTCGGTAAGCAGCGCGCCCAGCGTCGACGCAAAGTCGCCGGCGCGGTAGTCGTTGCCGGCGGTAGCCAGCTCGGTCATGCGCTCGGCCACACTGCCCAGCACGCCGACTTCGAACGGCTTCGGGATGTACAGCGCGTGCTCGGCGCCCGGCAGGCGTACCCACCAGTAGTTGTTCCGCACGAAGTCCGGCAGCTCCTTGTACTCGTCGTCGTCCTTGTTCAGCAGGTGCAGCAGCACAGAGACCATGGCCACCGCGCCGGCGACCGCCAGGAACCGGCGCGGATCGGTGCCGGCACCGCGGCCGAGCTTGTACATGCCCTGCAGGCGAGCGTTCATGAACGGCACGATCTGCGTCAGGAAGCGCACCGAAGCCCATTTCCCGGCCGAGGTGAAGTCCATCATGTCGCGGGCCAGGTAGCTGGCCTCGAGGTGACTCCTGCCCTGCTCCCGCAGCTTCTTGTACAGCGTGGCCCGGTTCACCGACTCCAGGCGGTCGCCCAGTTCCTGGTAGCGATCCCAGGCCGAGCGCAGCGCGCGGGTGATCTTCTCCTGGGTGGTGAGGATCTGCCCTTCCTTGGCGCCCAGGTCCTTGATCAGCCGCTTCGCGTGGGCCGCCTGGTCGCCGTCATTGAGCGCGCCGAAGCGCACGGCGCCGCCGCCGGCGATGAGCTGCTGCATCACCGGGCTGCTGTGGGCGGTGCCGCGCCAGCCCTCCGCGACGTTCTTCAGGGGGTTGTAGCCCAGGTCGTTGGTGGCCACCGCCGAGATGCTGTCGCGCAGCAGGTTCCGGGCGCGGAACGCCGGGCTGCTGGTCACGCCGGTGGTCAGCCAGTGCTTGAAGGCCCGCATGGCCTTCATGGCCGGGTTGTTCCAGTCCTGCTGGTGCAGCATGGTCAGGGCGTCGAGCACCAACGGATCGTGCACCAGGTAGTGCTGCTCGCGGCCGCCCATCATCACCCGGACGGCCCCCTTCTCGGCTTCACGCACCGGCGTGGCCACCCCCATCGGCTCAGCCGCCTTCAGCGCATTGGTCGCCGCCAGGTTCTTCATCGAGGCGGTGAGCAGGTGTGACCAGTTCGCCAGGGTGTTGGCCATCAGGTCTCCCAAGGGCTCCTTGCCGCCCTTGAGCTTCTGGAACGCGCGCTGGCCGGTCAGGCCACCGATCTGCCCCGGGCCGGCGGTACCGTCGCCCTCCTCCATCACCCGGTAGAACGGCACGTAGAACTCGTTCTCCCAGAGCTTGCGCGCCCCGGGATCGATGAGGCCGGCCTTCTCGGCGACGTCCAGCACCGACCGTTGGTAGGCGGCAAACTCCTTCTGCGCCTGGGCGTAGGCCAGGGTACGGCTGCCGCCGCCCTCCATGGTGCCCTGGTTCAGGCGCTTCAGCTCGCGGATGTTCTCGGCGGTGAACAGGTTCTCGCGGCCCTCGGCAGCCAGGCGCTCGGCGCGGTGCCCAGCCATCCAGGCGAAGAACAGGTCATGCTCGCCGCGCAGCTTGGCGAGAACGCCGCGCAGGCCGTGTCCATCGGGATCAACCGCCAGCGCGCCGTCGAGCAGCTTGGGCTTGCCGTAGAGGAAGATGGATTCCAGAGCACCGTCGGTGCCCTTGGACAGCCGGGCCTGCATGTAGGCCGTCTGGTCCAGCTTGGCGATGGGGGCGAACTGGTCGAACACGCCCTGGATGAACTTCTCTTTCCAGCGATCGCGGTACTTGGCCGCGGTCTCGGCGATGGTTTCCTTCCGGGCGAAGGCGCCGATCTTGCTCAGGGCGTCGCGCTGGGCGTCGGTGACGTGGTCGGCGAACTTCACCGGGCCACGGTTGGCGACCTGGTCGAGGAGCGTGAGGGTGCGCTGGCCGGCGCGTGAGTAGCGAGGGCCCTGGTCGTCGTCGCCTACAGGTGCTTGAGTTCCGGATCGATCGCCAGTTGCTCCCTGGCCCACTCCGCTGCCTCTTGCATCTCGCGACGCAGCGAGTCGATCTCGGAGTTGCTCAGGCGATAGACCCCCTCGGTCGAACGTGAGGATCGTTCGAGCTTCGGATTGGGTGAGGCCTTCGAAGCCGTAGCCGAAGGTTTCCCGGAACCAGGGTTCGATACTGCCGTATTTGCCACGTACTTCGGCCAGGGTGGAGGAATCGAGCGATAGCTTGCGGGAGTAGTTCTTGCCGGTCAAGGCAGTGGCCAGCACTACCCGACCACCGTTGTCCTCGATGTGCGTCTTCAGCTGGGCCAGGGTGCCGCCCTGCGTCAGGGTATCGTCCAGCAGAATGTAGTCGCCCGGCGCCACCTCCCCCTGGAACGTCGGCTGCCGCGTCACGCGCTCCAGGGCGGAGGCGCTGGTGCGGCCGATCTTCTCCTGCTGCACCGGATTCAGGTCGGTCTGCAGCCCCAGGCGCTGCGCCAGCACCTCTGCAGCGATGACGGGGATGCGGTTGTTGCCGGCACCCTCGCGCGCTACCACCGGCACGATCTTCGGCGAGCTGCCTGCCGGGATAGCCTGGCGCACCTGCTCGACGAACTCCGGGGTGATCGCGTCGCGCGCCACGCGCAGCGCTGCGGCCGTGTCGCCCGCCTTCGCCGCGGCGTAGTCCGGGTGGTTGTTCAGGAAGGCCAGCGGGTGGGCCACGGCGACATCGGGGAACGATGCATCCCAGCCGCGGCGCGAGTAGCGCGCCTCACCAGCCGCGCGCCCAGCGCCGCCCTCGATGAAGCCCCGCGCGTTGGCGAGCAGCCGGGCCAGGTCGCCGTCGGTCCACTTCATGTCCAGGCCGATGGCGCGCAGGCCGGCGCGGACGGCGGAGACCAGGCGCGGCCAGAAACCTTGCTGCTGGAGGCTGCCGGCGGCGGCCAGGTCGGCCAGCACTTCCTCGACGGCGACCGGGCGCCGGTAGCCGGTCTGCTCGGCCAGGCGGTCGGCGGCGGCGCGCACCTGGTCGTTGCCGCGGTAGATGCTGTGCAGCAGCGGCTCCAAGCGCCGGCCGAACAGCCCCTGCAGGCCGGCATGGCCCAGCACCTCGTGCGCCAGGACGAAGCCGCCGTGCTGATAGCTGCCGATGTTGTCGGCCACCAGGTACACGGCGCCTCCGTCGAAGATACCCTCAACGCCCTCGGCGCCGTCGCGCTGCACCCGCTGGCGCAGTCGCGGCGGAAGGTCATCGACCGACTGCACCACGCGCACGTCAGGGGCATTGCGCCAGTGGCTGATGCGCTCCTGCAGGGCGCGCTGCAGCTGGCTGGCACGCAGGCCCTTCAGTACTGGCGCGCTGGCGCGATAGCTCGCCTGCGAGTAGCGGCCGTACTCGGCGCGCAGCGCCTCCCAGGCCTGGCGGTTCACGCTCGCCGGCGAATCGCTGTTGAGCGCGTTGTACCGCTCGAAGCTCAGGCCGGCCGAGGCCGCGTCCAGATCCGCCTCGTAGCGGTCCTCCAGGCGCTGGATGGCCTGGCCGTAGCCGGGCGAGCCCTTCTTCAGCCCCTCCTGCTTCGCCTGGTTGGCGATGTAGCGCCGCCTGGGCATGGCCAGGATGTCCGGCAGGTCGCCCTGCTCATCCGCCCGGCTGGGCGGCTTGCTCGATTCCGGTGCAAGGGGTTCCTTGGGCGCTACTGCAGGCGATCGCTCGGCGGCCGGCTCTGCAGCAGGACGATCCGCTCGAGCACTGGCTCGTCCTCCGGCAGGCTGACCAGCCCCTGGCTCAGCCGCTGGTACCGGCGCCACGTCAGTTGGCCGAGCAGGAACAGCAGCTGCAGCGCCTGCTTCTCGCTCATCGCCGGGCCCGGCGCGGTTACCAGCATCTTCCACCTCCGGCTGTGCCTTGGGTTGGATTCGAAAGTCTCGGCTGCCACGCTGCACGACTTCGAACGCCGCCGGCGCCGGCAGGCGGCCCAGGGCGCGCCCGGCCTGCAGGCGGTTCGTGTACGGCTTGGCCATGGCCTGCTGCTCTGCCTGCACACCTTGCACGGCGCGTGCCGCAATGGCCCGGCTGGCCCCGGTCTGCTGGGCAATGGCGGCGGTGTCCAGCTGCTCGCCCGCGGCGGCGCGCTGGCGCAGGCCCGGCAGCAGGGCCTCGATGGTCGGGCGCTGGCCGGGCCGCGCCTGCTGGTCCATGCCCGGGCCGCCAGGCAACGCGCGCTGCCGCTCCGGCGTTACGAAGGGCGCCACCGGGCCGCGCTGGGCGTTACCCTGGCGGTCCACCACCAGGGTGTCCGGCGCCGGCAGGGCCAGGGTGGGCGCCGGCGGCCGGCGGACGGCCACGGCGAAGCCGCCTTCATGGGGCACCACCACCGGCTGCTCGCCGGCCTGCGTGGCCTCCTCCAGGGTGCGGAGCAGGCGCACGTCGCGCTCGCTCTTGAACGGGCGGCCGTTCTTCTGCACCCGGAACTCGAAATCGGGATCGCCGGACACTGGCGCGGCGGCGACCTGCTCGGCTTCCATGGGGCCGGTGTCCATTTCCACGGTGGGCAGCGGCGGCTGCTCGGCGACGCTCTCCACCTGGCCCGGGCCGGACTCGAAATCCACCTGGGGCAGCGGCACGCCGCGGGCCTGCTCGGTGGTCATCGTCGCCAACTGCTCGTCGGTGACGCCCAGGGCGCGCAACTGGTTGCGTTCGTAGGGCGTGAGGTCGTCGGCGGCCATGCCGGTGCCTCGCTCGGCCGGCGGCCCGGTCTCCTCGTCGACCTGCGGCAGCAGCTCCTCCAGGCCGCGGCTGTCCAGCGGATCCAGGCCCTGCTGCTGGGCGACCGCGATGCGCTGTTGGGCGGCGGCCAGGGCATCCTGCTCCGGCACCTCCACCTCGCGCTGCAGGTCAGGATCCTGGCGGAAGTAGCGCAGCGCGCCTGGGTTGTCCGGATCAGCTTCGGTGCGGAACATCTGCTGCGCCACCGCGGTGGGCAGGTCGGCCAGGTCTTGCTCGCGCAGGCCGCTCTCCGCCGGCGCCGGGGCGTTGTTCAGCAGGGCGGCGCGCTGCACCTCGTGCGCCACCCGGCCGTCAACCGCCACCGTCGCCGCGGCCGACAGCGGACCGGCATTCGGATCGAGGCCCATCTGCTCGGACGGCTTGCGCAGCCGGCCGGCGGCTGCGGCCCCGCCACCGGCAACCCCGCCGCCCAGGGCGCCGATCAGGCTCGCGTTCGCGATGTCGCTGACGCCCTGCTGGTCGAAGGCGTGGTGGTTGGGATCGACACGCTGCACGGCCAGGTTCTCCACCGCCGTCTGCGCGCCCTCCGTAGCGCCCTCGGCGCCGGCCTGCTTCAGCGTCTGGCGGGCGATGCCGCCGGTGCCGCGGCCGGCTAGCCGGCTGATCAGCCCGACCTCGGGCAGCGCGTCGAGCGCACCGGCGGCCGCGCCGTAGGCAGCAGCCGTGCCCGGGGCGTACTGGCCGGTCTTGTCGTAGATGTCGCCGTAGATCGAGCCCTGTTCGGTGCCCACCGAGTTCGCGGCCACGCCGGCCATGGCGCCGCGCTCCGCCAGCTTGTTGCCGTAGGCCTTGGCCGCCTTCTCCGCCGTGGCGCGGGCCACGCCCTTGGCTACCTGGTTCTCGGCGAAGCGCTCCACCGCCTTGCGGCCGGCGACCTTGGCCACCGCGCCGCCGATCCCGCCGGTGGCCACCGAACTGGCGGCGAACGGCACCAGCTGACCCAGGCCCTGGGCCGCGTACAGCGCCGCGTCGTGCGCGCCGTGCACATCCTCGAAGCGACCGACCGCCGGCGCGCTCTCCGTCGCCTCCTGCTGGTTGCGCTGGTAACCCTCCAGGCCCCAGTCGCGCAGGCCCTCGGCGCCCGCGGCATCGCCGGCCAGGCCCGCCAGGCCGTACAGGGTGCCCTGCAGCGAGTCGACGCCGGCGCCGATGCCCTTGGAGAACTCGCCGGAGATGGAGGGTCGCTCGGGGGCATTCAGCCCGAACTCGCTGACCAGATCCGGCTGCTGAGATGGGGTGGCGCTCGGCGGCGCGCCCGCTCGACCTGTCGAGCTTCCTGCATCCAGGCCGAACTCTTGCAAAAGATCACTCATCCCGCTCTCCAAAGAAAAAGCCCGTCATGTGACGGGCTCAGTCTTAGGCAGTGGCGGTATCGGAAGCACACCTCACAGGGGGTTAGGCCTGCGGGCTCTCCAACTCATCGTGCCCGAAAAGTTTGATCAGATCGATATCGTGGACTTCTGCCCACGCTGCTGCCGGCCACGCACGGACGCGACCATAGAGCGGATCATCGACATAGGCCGCTTCCGCGCCGTGCACCTCACACCATTTGCGCAGCGGGCGCCACTCCTGGGGGCCGAACTTTCTCTTGGTGGCGTGCTCGACTGCCTTCACCGTCGCGTGCCGGCTGTTGCGGCCCAACTCATCCTTCAGTCGGGCCGCCTCCCTGGACGCCGCCGAAGCCCTGGCCATTGCCGAAGCCTCGCGCCGGCTACCTATCTGCGCTTTGGTAGCGATCGCGTGGTCTCGCTCAGCAGTGAGTTGGAGCTTCTCCTTCTCGCTGGCCAGAGCCATCTCCAACAACTCAAGGCGGGAGAGTTCCACGGGCGGCGTCGACTGCCGCTCCATTTGGTTGAGCTTGGTAACGACTCGCCGACGCACGGCCTTCGACTCGCGCATGGACACCAGCATGCACTGATCTCGCGTCAGCTCCAGTTCTTCCGACTCGGTATTGTTCAAATTTTGCACTACAAAAATCTTGTAGTGCTCCCCTTCGAGTTCGTCCTTGCAGCGCTGAATGAAGACATTTCGGCGAACAACAGGCTCGCCGAACTCAGTACGCACCCGGTTGACGAGGTCCAGCAATTCGCTGCTGGTCATGGTGGGCTGACCGCCAGTGGTGATCATGTTCATCTTGCGACTCCCGCCATGGCTACGAGATGGTTGGGCGTTTCACCAGTCAGCGCTGCGAGGCGCGCGAACACGCCCCGGTTGAGCGAAACCTTATTGGCGCCGGCGACATTCATCGCCAGCATCGCCATCAGGGCGCCGATGGTTCGCTGCGCCTGGAACAGCTTTTTGGCGGGATCGCGCTCCTGCTCGACACGGTAGAGCAGGTCATCGACCACATCTTCTGCAGTCACGTCCGTCAGGCCGTAGTTGAACGAGCCGTAGAGGCTGAAGGGGGTGTTGGGTATCGGCGCGCGGCCTGCATGATGGGCGGGTTTCATTTGCAGCCCTCCCCAGCCAAGCCCAGGGAGATACCACGGTACAGTGATATGCTATGATGATTCATGACGCTCAATTCCTCGGTGGTTTTGACGTTATCCAAAGCCTCAGGTGTTCCCGCACCTGAGGCTTTTTCATTCCTGCTCAGTCTGTTTGGCTCGGACATTGAGCCCCTCCTCTATCAACACAATCAGCTCAGCGTTAAGGCTCCTGCGGTTGCGATTTGCCTCCTCTTGGACCTTCGCCCGCATGCGCGGCTCAAGGCGAAGGGGATACGAAGCTATTTGACGCTTTTCCATTCAACGGCTCCTTTCTGATGGCTGTGGAATCATAATAAATCCACAAGTGTGGCCGTCAAGTGGATTCTTGAATCTTTTCGAGTCCACAACATACACTCGTATCCCTACCTTCAGATCCACAGCAGAAAATGAACGATCGCCACACCGTCCCGCCTTACTCGTTACGGATGCCTGAGGAGCTCAGGAGCCAGTTAGAGGATGCGGCCAAGTCGACCAAGCGTTCTCTGAATGCAGAGATCGTGGCCCGCCTGGAGGCAAGCTTCGCCCTGTCGATCCCCGCCGCTGGTAGCAGCATTGAAGACCTGAACCTCCAGCGCTCAGAGGTCGCAAGTCAAATCAGCAACCTGCGGCGCGTGATACGTGGTCGCGAGGCTGGGCTTGACCTACTCCAGAAGCAGCTCAACTACCTGACTCACAGTGGACAGCACACGAAAGCCGAAGCCGTGACAGCTATCATCGAGGCAACAACGGCAGAGATCACTGCCTTAGAGCAGGAGCACTCCGTCCTGCGCGAGCTCCAGCACGAGATGGACTCCAGGCTGGCGGCATCCATGTACATCTCCGACGTCCGCGATCGCTAATCCCCTCTCTCCAGACCAAGCCTACCGGCCTTTCCAGAAGCGCAAGCCCTTTTTCCCGACAGAAAAGCGACGGAAAAAACAGAGGCGCGCATCGGGTACTCACTCTGTGAGTATCCGAAAGATACTCACTGTTCCTCCTTAAGGGGGCTGCCGAGTTCCAGCCCGAGCGTCATCTGCAACTGCTCTCGCCAGTGATCCACTTGGTGTTCGAGGACTGGCTTCTGAAATCGCCAGTGCGCCAGTTGCTTGCCACTGACGCTCGCTACCGCACTCCCATCGTCCAGCGCCTTGCAGGCCTGGTCGAAGCGCTGGCGGATCGAGATATCGCCGTGCAGCAATGCGTCGATGTGCAAATCGCACCAAACAGCGAAGTCCGGCGAGATCCAACGTGCAAATGCCACCGCCAGTTTCGGATGAAGCCAGGTACCACCGCCACGTCCGCGCTGCGTCTGGATTAAATCCCCCTTTTCTGGGGTATTTAAATGGCGCATCAGCGCCTCGATGTATTCCTGCGTTTCCTGGGTGGCCAGCCACTTATCCAACCGACGGCCCACGCGCGCCGCAATGCTGGTTGCATTAACCCAGCCGTCGACATTGAACTGGACGGTACTACCTTCATAGCTGAACGGAATGATGCTGCTCATGCGCTCGCTCCTGCTCCCGGCTGGAAGGGCAGCAGGCTGGACGCCTGGGAGCGGGCAGTCGTCCTTTTCGGGAGCTACCCTAGCCTGCTGGCCCCAGGGCGAACCCAGGGACAGGCCGAGTGTGGGATGGCGGCTCTGAACGATACGAACCTTACAGGGGGTTGCCAGGCGTTCAGCCATGAAAAAGCCCGCCAGTGTGGCGGGCTCAGTTTCGGTGGGAGGGGGTGCCGGGAGCACGCCTTACAAGGGGAGGGACTGTCTCCCTACACCTTCAGGTGGGGCTCAGGTGTGAGAGGAGGTGATGGTGATGTTTACCTGCGCCGGCTTCACACCGTAGATCCGAGCCAGTTCGCACACCGCCCTGTCCAGGGTGAGCGCGTCAGGACCATCCAAGGCCAGAGTTGGAACTGGATCACCAAGGGAAAAGAACTGATCATTGTCGAAAGAGTGAGTGATGCGCTGATCTTCGGCATCGTACCGGCTGAAGTTGCTCATGACCTCCAAGAAGAAGGGATTCGAGTCCTTATTCCACACGTTCCGAACTTCCGAAAACCTGACGAGCGCCTTGCCATCCTCGACCGTTGGAAGAACTACTTCGCTGATCTTTGCGACCCAATAGGCAATATGGCCGTTGCAAAGTACTAGGTACTCAGTACCAATCCACATCGGCAATTCAGACACCCCAATAGGCAGTGCCAAACTGCTGTTTCTCTTGATTTCGTCGATATCTTGCCGGCTCAGCGGAAACGAAATTGCCTTGACCATGCAGTCAACTCCTTGTCAATGAGCACTCAACAGTAAGGCATATAGCCACCATCGTCCACTAGGAGCAGAAGCCTCGCGCTTGGACATCCGTCCAGGCTGGGTAAATGCTCAGCTACTCGCCGAAATCGATGTTGGGTAATGTCCAAAAGACATCATGCACCCTAGGAAGAAAACATGGACGATCCGATCAAAAAAATCCCTGCCGGCGATCAATTCATGCTGGGTGTAGTGAACGCCATCCAGGCACTGGCTATAGCTGTCCTGGATGATGAAGTGAAAAGGGAAAAGGCCCAAGGGATGCTCGACTCATTCTTCGAAAGCGCCGCTGCACGTGGGCTTTCCGAAGAACAGATGACCAACTACATCAACGGGCTCTCCTGCCTTGGCCTTGCCGTGACGAAATCAAGGGATCACTGACGAGCATTAAGGCGATCGCAAGCATCTGTAAACAGTGCATTGATTTGCCGAGCCATCTTGGCAGACTGCTGGGCCTGCAAGGCTGCAACCTTTTTCGCTACTCTGTCTGCTAGCCGATCGAGAAATACCTCATCGGCCAGCAGGCGCTCCAGATCGCTTTCGGAAATGCCTTTCATATCCACCTCGATTCGTTGAGTGTCCAGTGAAAAGATCGCTCGCCGCTGTCGCCCTTCTCGCCCTCCCCGGCCTGGCCATGGCCGGCAACTTCGCCACCTGCCTGCTCGATGAGCTGCCCGGCACCCAGAACGACAACGCCGCCGGCGCCGCCTACCAGGTCTGCAGCGGCAAGTACCCGGCGCGCTACGACGGCGTGGCCCAGGGCTCCGGCCGGGGCTTCTTCGGCTACGACTCCGGTGCCGAGTGCGCCCTGGCCAAGGCCAAGGACACCCGGAGCAACCAAGCGGCTGGCATGATCCGGGTGGCCTGCAACAGGCTGTACAACGAAAAGAAATCGGACCTCTGCAAAGAGTTCAACCTGGACTGCGGCGCTCGCTAAGAAATCGCCACCCCTTTCGCTTGCAGTTGCCGGATTATCTCGTCCGGCGACATGTTGTATTGCTTCGCCGTGCTCTCCACCTCGGCGCGACTGACCGAGCGACGCAGCGGCGCCCCCTGAGTGGTGCCACCCGCCACCGGCTGCCCGGTGGTCACGTCGATCAGCTGCGTCCCGCGGATATCCCGACCGTTCTCGTCGCGGCCCAGGATCACGTCCTGCGACCGGTAGCGGTCTTTCGGCTGAGTGATCAGGTTGATGTAGGTGTCGCGGGCCTGCTCGCGCTGGGCCTGGGTGAGCGTGGGATCGACCATGGCGGCCTTGAGGCCGTCGATGCGCTGCTGGTCCTGCAGGCCGTACCCGCCTTCCTGGACCTGCTGCTGCAGGCGCTGCTGGTTGAGCGCTTCGGTGCCCATCTGCTGGGCCTCGCTGGCGACGCGCTGGTTGGCCAGGGCGGTGCTGTTCTGGGCCTGCTGGCGGGTGGCGTCGGTGTTCGCCAGGCGCTCCTCGAGGCGGGCGTTCTGGATGTCCACGTCGCTGGGTGCCCGGGTGCTGTCGCGCACCACTGTTACCTGGCCGCCGTTGTTGCCCAGTTCACCACGATGGGCGGTCTCGACCATCTGCTGCCGCTGCTGGTTGGCGCGCTCGAAGCGGTCGAGGGCCAGCTGGGCGTCGCCGGCCTGGGCCTGGGAGAAGGTGCCGACGCCGTTGCCGAGGTTCGCCGCCGAGCCAGTGCTGGCCAGGTCCTGGTCGTTCTGCAGGCGCATGGCGGCCAGTTGCTCGGGCGTGCGGCGGTAGGCGCCGAACCCGGGCTGTGCCGCCGGCGCGGCCGCCGGGCGGCGGGCACCGAAGTTGCCGTAGTTCGGCACGGCCGAGGCCACGGTACTGGAATCGTTGGTGAACTCGGCCTGGCCGTTGGCGCCGACGCGCGCGGCGATCTCGCCACCCTGGCGCTGGGCGCCGAAGCCAGTGCGCGCCCAGCCCTGGTCGTCGGGCTTGGCCTGGTTGATGCCGGGCAGCGCCGGCGGCCCGCCGGTGAACGGGGTGCGCGCGGACTGGCGAGCCAGCGCCTGGATGCGGTCCGGCGTGAGGCCGGGAGACGGCGCGGCAGGAGCTGCGGCCGGCGCGCTGGGTGCGACCGAGGCAGACGCAGCAGGCGCCGGCGACTGGCCGGCACCGCCCGCGCTGAGATCGCCGGCCGGCGGCTGCCGGCGGATGCCGAAGCGGTACTCCGGCATGCTGCTGGACGGCAGGTTGCGGAAGGCGTTGGCCAGGTCGCCGGTTCCGGCGGTGGGCCGGCCGAGCTTGTTCGGATCGTCGACCAGGCCACCGTTTGCGTAGTTCTTCCGGTAGGCGCCGAAGTTGCCGAAGTTCGGTGTCTTGGCGCGCTCCTCGTGGATGGCCTTTCCCTTGCGGTAACCCTCTATGCCGCCCACCACCTGACCGCCGTTGGCGAAGAACAATTCGGGCTTCTCCGCCGTGCTCTCTTGCTCCGCGACCGGGGTATGCGTGGCCTCCAGCAACCCATCGAGAGCAGAGGCGCCGACGTTCTGCAGCATATCCGGCGAGACCTTGAGTTCGCCGTTGCTGACGTTGATCGGGACCTTGTTTCGATAGGCGCCGAAATTGCCGTAGCTGGGGACCTGGTTGGCCTGGGCATCCTGCCTGGCCTTCCATTCCTTGAAGCCGCGGACGCCGAAGCCGCCGGAGCTTGCGGGGGCAATGGCGGCGGTGGTGTCAGCCGGCAGGATGTAGGTTCCCTCGGGCACCTCGTCCTGGATGGAGTCGGAAGTGCCGGTGCCCGGGCCGGTAATGAGGCCGCCGTTGGCCTTCTTGTTGCGGTATGCGCCGTACATGCGGGTGTCCTCTGATGGAGTACGCCGGATCGTGACGCGGCGCCGCGCCAGGCCCAAGCCTTACAGGGGGCTACACCGGTACGGTGGCGGGGTCCTCGACTGCCTTGTTGGCGTTCGTCCAGAAGTACTTCAGCGTGGTCACCGGGATAGGCACTACCGCGGTGGGCGAGATGACATTGCCAACCCCGGTGCGAGGGTAGTTAACATAGTCGATGCTGTTGGCGTACAGGATTCGATACCCATCACCATCCACGTCAACGGATAGGTCCCGTCGATACATGCGCAGGTTGGCGTCGGGGGTGGACACTATGGATGCTGTCGCTGGACCATCAGCGGTGTTGCACCAAACCTGCGTGGTCGAATACTCGTTCAGCGTCATGGAGTTGATTGCCGGGTCCGTGTCCCCGAGCAGGAACGCAGACGGCGGCTGATCGACATAGGCGAAAGCGTTGGCGGTGGTCGGCGTCGGTACGGGGATCGTCGACGCCAGGTCGCCCAGGGTGAGCCAGTCGGTCAGCACGTAGCGGGCGCCGACTTGCACCAGGAACCTGATCTGATCGCTGCCCTTCATGGCTGCGCAGGTCAGCGTACCGGAGCTGAACACCAGGGGGATCACTGTGCCGGTGGTCGTCAGCAGCCGGAAACCGCCGCTGTCGCCGAAGAGGAAGCCACCGGAAAGCACACAGGTGCGCATGGTTCCGCTACGCGCAGAGTGCAGCACAACCTCGATGCCGGTGTCGTTGATCCGCGACCGATAGACACGGAAGGTGGCTTCCATGTTGGCCAGCTGCAGGGTGTACGCGTAGTCGCCGGCAAACCAGACGTAGTCGTAGAGCGAGGCGTAATAGTCCTCGTCGAGTCGCTGGAACGTCACGTTCTCCGGCGACTCGAACTCGTTGATGTTGGCCCGGCTGTAGGTGGCATCCAGCCCAGAACTGGAAACGAAGCCCTGCGCAGAGAGCACGATGGATGGGATGGCCATGCGATCCTCCTACAGGACCTTTTGTTGGTACGACACACCGTCGCCGTGACGGTGCGCCAGGAGCTGGTTGCCGGCGTAGAACACGCCCGAGCGGCCGGTGAAGTCCTCCGCCAGCACCTGCCAGACGTAGCCCCCATCGGTGGACAGGTAGACGGTGGCCTCGGTGAACTGGCTGTTGGTGTTGTTCACCGCGCAGAGCAGCACCGCGGGGCTGACGATCTCGCCGGCGTCGTTCTCCACCTCCTGGCTGACCACGGTGACCTTGCCGAACGCCATGCCGTTGTCCAGGCCATCGACGAACACCTCACCGCGCACCTCGATGGCGCCGGTGTCGAGGTGGTAGGTCACCAGGCGGTGATGCAGGGGCGTCAGCTCCGGCACGACCATCTCCGCGTGCGGGATCGACAGCCAGCACAGCTTGCGCTTGCCGATCTGGTCCAGGCGGTCCTTCACCGCCCCGTCGTCGCCGCGGTTCGACACGCCGGGGCCGGCATGCCCCGAGGTCTCGGTCGTCAGGTAGGGGGAAATGTCGGCGTACACCCGGATGTCGTGCACCGGGATCGACGGCGTCGGGCCCACCTGGCCGATCTGCCAGCGCGGCGAGCACTGCCAGGCGCCCAGGCCGGTGTCCAGGTCAACCAGCGAGGAGCCGTCGGCATCCATCCGGATCAGGGCGAAGTTCCCCTCCCCCGTGGGATCGCGGTACACCACCGGCGGCTCGCCGACCGGATCCAGGCGCGCGAACCACTGGCGCCAGCAGAGGAAGTACGCGGCGCCGTCGACCGTCACGCTGGCCACCGGGGTGGTGTTGCAGAACGCATCCTGATCGGCGCCCGCCGGCGCGTGCCCGCGGTCCTGGTCCTCGTCGTACAGGTAGACCTCGAACTGGCTCAGGTCGATGTCGCCGGCGTCATCCACGCGCGCGTGCAGCGCCACCAGGGCCTGGCTGGGCGTGTTGATCCGTACGTCGCCGGACGTCTGGTTGGCCACCGCCGCGGTGCGCTGGAACACCAGGCCGTAGCCGCCGTCGTAGCGGCCGACCTGCAGCTGGCGCACCAGGTTGTAGGTGTGCACCGGGTAGACGTGCGGCGACAGCAGGTTCTGCGCGGGTGCCGCAGCCTGCAGGTTCGCCGGCAGTGCGTAGGTGTCGAAGAAGGCGTCGCGCGCCGGCGCCATCCAGGTGTCCTCGTCGAACGGATCGAACGCCCGGCGGTCCATGCGCCCCAGGCACAGGTAGATGCCCCACTCGCCGAACACGTCGTGCCAGGTCTCGCTGCCCACGACGGCCGTGCTCTGCTTCACCACCGGGATCGCCACCAGCAGCTCGTCGGTGAAGCCGGCGGCGCCGTCCAGGCCGAAGCGGCCGTCGCAGTCCGGCCGGCCGGCGACCGGCGTCTGGAACTGGACCTCGCCGAACACGCTGAAGTAGGTGGGCATCTTGTCCGCCTGGCGCGGCAGGAAGTAGTAGCCGGGCGCGACCGTGGGCACCCGGGACTCCAGCACCACCAGGGACAGCGCCTGGTCCGGCATGGCCGGTGCGTCGCTGGGCTCCGCGCCGGACGGCGAGTAGACCACCGGCAGGCTGCTGGGCATCACCGTCAGGTTGAGGTTCGCCACCGTCGGCGGCAGCACGTACAGCAGCGCATTGCCGCCGTTGTTTTCGAGCCCGCCGCCCATGTTCTCCAGCGGGTAGTCGCCGACCTCCAGTGCGCTGACGACGGCGTAGGTGCCGTTGAACTTCAGCTGCCCCAGGCGGAAGGCGATGTTGCCCGAGGCAACGCCGGCACCCTTCGCGAACAGGTTGTAGGCGCGGATGGTGTTCGCGCTGGGGCGCCACGGCTCCTGCGGCGCCGGCGCGGCCGGCAGGTAGCTGGAGCGGTCGGCCGTCACCAGCGCCAGCGGCGTGGTGTCCCAGTAGCGGCTGATCAGCGTCGCGTCCGGGCCCCAGGGGAAGATCGCGGTCAGCGCCGCCGGCGGATCGATGACGTCGGCAATGGTCCCGAGCGAGGTGCGCCTCACCTGGACGATGAAGCCGTCGACGATCTCCCGCTTGGTGACGCGGCCGGACATGCGCATCAGCGCGCGCTCCAGCGAGATGACGCGCCGGCGCAGGTACTGGCCGGCGGCCGAGGCGATGCGGCGGGTGTTGATCATGCGCCCTGCTCGATATGGGCCACCAGGCTGCCCGCGGCGTTGGCAGCGGACGAGGCGATGTCGGCGAAGCCACGCGAGGCCTGGGCCTGCGACGGGGCCGCGCCATCCGAGGCGAAGACGGCGATGCGGTTGCGGTCGATCTGGGTGTCGGCCTGCGCCTTGCCCTCGGCCGCCTGGAGCTTCAGGCGCTCCATGCTGACCTCGACGTCGTAGTAGTTGCCCAGGGCCTGGTAGAACGCGCTGTAGGCCTGTGCACGGATCCGCGAGGTGTCGGCGTCCAGCTGGTACACGCTGTGCCACGCCCGGAAGAAGTCGGCGGCGGTGTTGAGGATCCCGGTCTTCAACTGGGCCGACACCTGCACGGCCATCTTCAGCAGGTCGTTCTTGATCTGGGCATCCTGGATGGCCTGCTCCCGGTTCACGTCCAGCAGGGCGTCGGCGGCGCGCCGCTCGGACTGGGCGAGCTGATCGACGAGTGCCCCTGGCGGCAGGCTGAAGCCGCGGGCGGAGAAGTTGGCCTCCAGGGTGCGCTGCTCGCTGGCCACCGTGCGGTAGGCGCGATCGCGGGCCCGGTGCCACACCATGTCGAAAATGCTGCTGTCGATGCCGAACGGCTGCACGCCGCTGATCACGTTCGCCAGCCAGTCCTCGGGGATGGTGCTGAAGCTGCCGTTGATGGCCGGGAAGTACTTCGCCATCCAGTCATCGGTCTGAGCGTTCAGTGCGGCGATGTTGGCGTTGGCGTTGTCGCTGCCGTTGAACAGGTCGCTGAACTGCGGCGGCGCGCCCACCGACAAGTTGGGCACCTGGTAGCTGAAGCCGGTCTCCTTCAAGGTCGGCTTCGTGCTCAGGTTGATGCGGCCCGCGCTCAGCGAGGCCAGCCCGATTGCCTGCTGCGACAGCGCGAACAGCTCCTGTGTCGTGCTCCCGTACTCACCTGCCATGCGTTATCTCCCCAGGCGCCGGGCGCTGACGCCGACGCTCCATTCCACGTTTTCGATCAGGGCCTCGGTGGCATCGGCGATTTCCACCTGCAGTTGCCAGTACCGGCCGCTCACGCCCTTGGCGGTCTGCGCGCGCACGTTGGGCGCCGAATGCCGCGGCCGGTAGACGCGTTCCTTGCCGTCATCGGTTTTCACCTTCAGCAGCACATCGCCGTCGGTGCTCAGGCCCAGGTAGATGAAGTCGATGAACTTCTTCTGCGGGGTGCCGAACTCGTCGATGGCGAACGACACCGCGGCACTGAGCGGCGAGCCGTCATCGGTCGTTCCGGTGAGTTCGTACAGCCCGTCCGGGCGCACGCCGAAGGTGCGCATGCCCACCCGGGCGAAACCGGTGAACCCGAAGTTCTCGTAGCGGGTGACCGCGCCGGTGGCGATGTTGGTTGCGTACTGGATGAGCGCACGCCGGGAGTCGGCCAACGTGTCGCCGATGCCCAGCCCGCTCGACAGCAGCGCCTCGATCACCTTGATGGCCGAGACCTCGTCGCCCAGCGCCAGCGCTTCCACCAGGTCGGCCGACAGGTAGAGCATCAGCTCGCAGGCGTCGCCGATAGTCAGCCCCTCGTGCAGGGTGGCGATCACCACGGGATCCACCACGTAGGTGTCGGTCAGGCGCAGGTTCTGGGCGACCGCCCAGTGATTGGCCGGCTCGGTGCTCTGCTGGAACATGCCGATCGCCGGCGGCGTACCCAGGCGCATCTCGCCGTAGATGCCCTCGGACATCAGCATGCGGGCCGGCGGCGTGGCCAGGCCCATCCCACCGATCGCGCCAGCGCTGCCCGACATTCCCATGTAGAACGGCAGCGCCATCTCCATGCCGCCGGCGGTCACGGTCGGGACGCCACCGTAGGCCTCCATGGTCGCCGCGGGCAGCACCAGCGACATCCCGGAGATCGCGGATACCGCCAGCTTGCCCAGTGCCGGCGGCGTGACCAGGTTCATGCCCCCGTTCGCCCCGGACACGGCACCGCCGAGGTACTCGATGTCGGGATCCTCGACGAAGTCGCCAGCGGCATACAGCGACGCCAGCAGGCGCTTCGAGCCGCTGGAGGGCTTGCTGCTGGTGTAGGTCCAGGCCCCTACCGCGTAGGCGATCTCGCCGGCGGTGCGGGTGATCGTGATCTCCGGCGCAGCGGAAGGCAGCGGTGTCGGCGTCGCCACCGCGATGCCGCCCTCGATGATCGAGAACCCCGAGGCCGTGGCCATCACCCCGTGTTCCAGGCCGGTGAGCCCGAAAGCCTTCGTCGTCGTGGCCGCCACGCCGCATGCGGCCCCGATCGGATTGCGCGGCAGCCGGAAGGTCATGCGGAAGTCGCCGTCCACGGCCTCGCGGCTGCGCGCGCCAGCGTTCCAGCCCAGCAGGCTGTCCACGGAGGTGCGCGCCGGGATGGCCGGTTGCTCGGGAACGGCGTCGGAGCAGATCGTGGTCTTTGTCGTCTTGGTGTAGACGTAGTAGAGCAGCCACTCGCTGTTGTCGCTGTTGACGCTCTGCACCTGGTTGATCGGCATCTTCCTGCCGGCGCTGCTCTTGTTGTAGGCGCCGACCTTCCACCGCACGTAGGTGAGGTCACCCGTGGCCGTGCCCATGAACTGGTAGATCGTCGAGGTGACCTCGACGGTGTAGCAGCGAGGGGGTATCGCCGGAACGTAGGGGCGCCCCGGCTCGTACTTGATGACGGACTGCTTGGTCAGCCGGTTGGCGCCCATGGCCTCACCCGTTAGATCGAGGCCGGAACGGTGATGGTCGCGTAGTCGACGGTCTGCACTTCGCTGACAATGACGGCGTCCTTCGACATGTTCAGGTCGAAGCCCAGGACACCGGCGGAGCCCTGGATGCGGATATCGGTGGTCGAGGCCCCGTTGGTATCGGCTGGCGCCTGGAGGCGGAAGAAGCTGATGGTGCCGGCGGCAACCACCGTGCCTTTCCAGGCCTCGGAGGTCGATTTCGACAGGACGCCCCCGACCGCAGCAGATTCCCAGCCGAGACCGCCGCCGCCACCGTCCACCGAGATGGTGTACAGCAGCACGGCATCACCGCTCAGCGCCGCATCCGCGGTGGCCGGGATGGTGCCGGAGTAGACGTTGATGACACAGCCGGCCAGGGCCGCCCGGAAGGACGACACGGCCATGACGGCATTGCGGAGGCCCGTGCTCAGTTGCATGGTTCTTGCTCCTGGGATCAGTAGGTGGAAAGCAGAGTGATGGCGATGCCGAGGCGGAAGGTGCTGCCCGCCGGCACGTCCTGCGGCGTGGCGAAGCGCGCGATCGACAGCAGCGTTCCGGTGTTGCCGGCCTTGGCAGAACTGGAGACCAGGAATCCGCCGTACAGCCGTGTGTCGGCCGTGAAGGTGAACTCCGCCCGGCTGGCCAGGTTGCTGATCACCGAGGTGCCGTCGTAGGCGTTGTCCCACAGCGGGCGGGAGGCCTGGCTGTAGTTGGTGGCCTCACCGGCATTGGTCGGCAGGTCGGCGGCGGTGGTCGCACTGGAGGGCACGAAGTTGCCGGCGAACACCCCGGCATACCAGTTGGGGATCAGCGCGCCCTGGCCGCGAATGAACCCCGCCAACAGGTCCATCCCCACCTGAGGGATCAGGTTCTTCTGCACGACCTCGCTCAGGACGCTGCCGTCCGGGGCCACCACCTCGCCGTGATAGACGAACCCGAGCTTGGCCAGGCCCTCGGGGATAATCAGTTCGTTCATGGCGTGATGATCTCCACGTCGTAGTAGTCGCTGGCGGCGAGCGGATTGCCCCCGCGAGACGGCGCAAGCGTCGTCACCACCAACTGGTTGCCGTTGTGCTCCAGCAGGCCGGCGGCGCCATGGCCCGCCTGCTCGGGAAGGAAGTTCGCGGCGCTCGACAGGGCTACCAGGCCCTGGTCGTCGCCGATGGCCAGCCCGTACTGCGTCATCCAGGCGGCGCGACCGTCGGGCAGCACCAGGGCGGTCCCGCGGACGGCGCCGTGCTCGAACACGGTTCGCCCGCCGGGCTCGTCGGTCTCGGGGTTGGAGAGGAAGTAGGTCTTGTCGGCGCAGACGTAGACGCCACCGTCGACCGCGACCACCAGGTCGATCGGCGCCGGATACTGGAAGAAGCCGCGGGAGGCATCGCGCAGGTGCGGCCGGAACGGGAGGGTGAACCACAGCACCGAGCCGGTGGCCAGGTACAACACCCCACCACGTGCGGCGATGAAGTCAGCCACCAGCGGCCCGCGGAGGTTCGCGGTCTCCAGCCTGGCGGTGTCGTCGCGCAGCACGCCCACCGACGCCTGCCCCGTGCCTTCGAACTGCAGGTACAGGGCGCCGCCTTCGCGCGGGCCCACGTACAGGCGTACCTTGCCGCCAGGTGGAGGCACGGGCAGGTCGAACTGCAGCGAGCTTCCAGCCGGTACCTGGAGCAGCAGCGGGGAGCTGGTCGCGCCCTCGTCGCCGTGCGCATCGATGAAGGTCGCGGCGACCTGGTAGTAGCCCGCCGCCAGGCCGCCCTGGCCGATGGCCGGCAGCGGCTGGCTGGTTACCGTCGGCACGCCCCAGGCGCGCAGGACCTTGCCGTCAAAGCGCCAGGTCTCGGTCTCCGTGCAGAAGAACAGCTCTTCGTTGAGCACGTCGCCGACCAGGCGCCCTGCCCCATCGATCTCGGCGAGCAGTTGCCGCACACCCTGGTCGACGTCGAAGCTGTAGAGCGCTGGGCCATCCGCGTACAGGACCTTGCGCCCCACCGCGAGGGGACCGCGCGCCGCGCCGGCCGCTTGCACCTGGGTGAAGCCGGTGCGCAGCTCGAACGCGCCACCCACGATCGGATCGACGTTCACCGCATCGCGCACGGTGCCCGCCGGCATCGCCTTCGCGTCCGCTCGGTTGTTGATCCCCTGCGACCAGTTGCTGCGCAGCTCCATGACACTCTCGCCCTGTGGTAGTTGGGGCGAGTGTCTAGACCGCGGCGACTAGGCGCGAACCCTACAGGGGGTAGCCGGCTGCGGGGCCGAAATGAAAAGCCCGCCAGGTGGCGGGCTTGGGTGGTCAGCTTGGTGCGGTCAGACGGGCAGCCGGGAAAGGACCTGCTGCAATTGTTCCTCCAGCACAGCGATGCGAGCGGCCTGGGCTTTGATTTTGCCGCCCAGGATCGGAACCAACTTCGAATAGTCCACGCCCATGGCGACGATGTTGCCCTCTTCGTCTACTGCATTCTCATCTCCAACTACTGCACTGGGGAACACCCTCTTGAGATCAGGAGCCAGCACACCATAGGAATAGCCGAGAGAGTGATTCGCTTTCCATAGCCACTTCTTCCATTCGATAGAATCGAAGATTTCTTCCGCGTTATCTAAGTCGCTTATTTCGTCTTTTAGGCGCGGATCGGAAGACGTATTAAACGCCACTGTGGAGCCGTTGGTAGATACGCTTCCTACGCCACCTGTATTGAAGTAAAAGTTCAGGACTGCGCCAGTCGTATTAACCCCAAAAGAACCAGCGGCCGATCCCCCAGCACGGAACGCACGAATACCCCATGGACCGAGAGAAGCGCCAGCAGAAGTAGCGGCAATGGGATCAGCATACGGGGACCAGAAACAAAATGCCCCGTTAACATCTAGCGTGGCTCGCACGGTGCCGCCCATATAAAACACCAAGGGGCATACTGTTCCACTACCGGTTGCGCCACTACGAATGCTGGCTTCGGTACTTGCAATAAGCATCTGTACATAGCCCGCGTTACCGGCATCCTGGCTGTTGTACGCAACAAAGTTACTTATAGTGCCGGTGCCATTCGGTATAGCACCAACACTTGTACCTCCATTCGCTGTGCTAGTCTGAAACAGAAGACGTGAAGATTGACTTCCATTGGACATATCCCCGTAGATTCGACCATTAATACCCCAGGTAGCTGTCGCTAGCGTATTTAGGTCGGTAATATCGGAGTTGCTACCCGACGCCGCTTTCCCATTCAGCTGCGCTTGGAGTTTCCCCATTGCAACGAGAATAGAGTCGGTCGCCGAGATCGCAGTAGCCGTAGCGGTACTCAGCCCGGTCAGCACCACTGCCCTGACGGCGGTCGCCAGGTCCTGCCAGCTTTTGTCGCCGCGATAGAACTGACTCGTGGTACCGGCAGTGACCGATCCCTCTTTCGCATTGAGCTGCGCCTGGATTTTCCCGAACGCTGCCAGGACGGTATCCGTGGCCGCCAGCGCGGCGTTGCTGCCCACGGCATAGCCGGTCAGCACGGTGGCCCGAACAGTCGTCGCGAAATCGGTCCAGGCTTTGTCGCCGCGCCAGAACTGAGCCGTGGTGCCCGCGGTCACCAAGGGTTCCTTGCCATTGAGCTGGGCCTGCACCTTGCCGAAGGCAGCCAGCACCGTGTCGGTGGCGGCGAGGGCGGCATTCGTCCCCACCGCGTAGCCAGTCAGCACCGCGGCGCGCACCGAGGTAGCGAAGTCGGCCCAGGCCTTGTCGCCCCTCCAGTACTGGCTGGTCGCACCCGCAGTGATGGCAGGCTCTTTCGTCGTATCGGTAGCATTCGGCTGCGGGTCCGATTCGCTATACACGCGGAACCAGCTTCCCCAGTTGCCAGCGTATCGGTTGCGATACCAGGTCTTCGCGGCAGTGGTCATGTACTCGCTCAGTTCCTGGCGAGTGTCATTGTGGTGCGTGATCTTCAGTACGAACGCATGCGTAGTCGGACAATTCGACATCGTCTGCGCGTTGGCATCCGATGCGCAGTAGTACTCGCCAAAATAACCATTGGCGAAATACAGGCTGTTCAAATCAGTGGAGTTCGGTATCAGGTTCTGCGTGGGGTTGGCAGTTACCGATACATTCGAAGTGCCATCGAACGGCACGCCGTTGATGTTGGCGCCGGGCGAGAGCTTCGAAGCCGCGGCTGCCGTGCCGGTGGCGTCCAGCTTGTTGTTGACCTGCGCCTGCAGCTTCCCGAACGCGACCAGCACGCTATCGGTAGCCGCGATGGCGGTCGCAGTTGCCGTGCTCAGCCCGGTCAGAACAGACGCCCGGACGGCTGTGGCGAGGTCTTGCCACGACTTGTCCCCGCGCCAGAACTGGCTGGTGGTCCCCGCCGTGATGGTAGGTTCCTTGCCGGTGGACAGCGTGTTGATCTGGGCCTGGAGCTTCCCCATGCCGACCAGCAGCGTATCGGTGGCCACCACGGCCGCGCTGGTAGCCGTGCTCAGGCCGGTCAGGACTACCGTGCGCACCGTGGTAGCAAAGTCTACCCACGACTTATCGCCGCGCCAGAACTGCGAGGTCGTTCCCCCGGTGATCGCCGGTTCCTTGGTGCTGTCGGCGACGGTGATATCGCCTGTGCCGTCGAACAGGACGCCGTTGATGTTCGCCCCCGGCGCCAGCTTCTGCGCGGCCACGGCCGTCGCCGTCGCGTCGAGCTTGTTATTCACTTGGGCTTGGAGCTTACCCAGGCCCACCAGCACGCTGTCGGTGGCGGTCACAGCCGTGGCCGTGGCCGTGCTGAGCCCGGTCAGGACGGTGGACCGTACCGCCGCGCCGAGGTCCTGCCAGGTCTTGTCTCCCCGCCAGAACTGGGACGTGGTGCCAGCCGTGATCGTAGGTTCCCGGGCGTTGATCTGCGCCTGCAGCTTGCCCAGGCCGACCAGCAGGGTGTCCGTGGCCACGACCGCGGCATTGGTTGCCGTACTGAGGCCCGTGAGCACGGCCGCGCGGACGGCCGCGGCCAGGTCCTGCCACGTCTTGTCGCCGCGGTAGAACTGGCTGGTCGTTCCGGCCGTCAGCGGCGGCTCGGCGCCGGCAATCGTGTCTCCGGAGGGCAGCTCCGTGGGAAAGCCGTTACCGCTGACAAGAGGTTTTCGCTGAACCATGATCGCTTATGCCAGGATTATCGGGTCGCTGAACTCAACATTGACCGACGATGCACTGGTGGCCACACCCAGGCGCTGCTGGACATTGCCCGAGCCGGTCGGCGCTGTTGCCGTGCCCGTACCAGGAGCGGACGCCGACAGCCATACGTTTCCAGGCGACATGCCCGTCACCTGGTTGTTGTTTCCTTCGAAGTAGATAGTGGCGCTGGCCCCCAAACTCACCGCCGCGAGGACGAACCCGTGAGCCATCTTCGCCACTCCGCCGGAGGCATCGGCCTTGCGGCAGGAGAAAGTCCCGCTGCCACTGTCGTAGATGTTCACGTAGTTGCCCGCAGCCAGGGCTTCAGTCGCCGGCAGCACCGCAGTGTCCGCGCCGATGCCGGTGGGCAACAGCGAAACGTCGATCTTGCCGTTGGCGTCGAGAGCGATGATCTGGTTGGCGTTCGCCGCACCGGCAGATGTCTGCGTGGCCGCCTGCTCTTCAGGGTATCCACCGGTGTTCTTCAGGTACTTGTTGCCTGCCATTTAGGGTGCCTCCTGGGCTAATGTGATAGCCACGCCCATATCGAGAAAGAGAGTCGTCGCGTTCATGGCAAACCCGACGATTAGCGAAAACACTGCATCCGGCGGAAGCGTCTGGGTCAGCTGGCCTGCATGCCCCAAGAAGACCGCCCCATCCGCCCAAGCCCAGCCCTCGAACGTCACTTCCCCAGCGCGTTGGATGTTCACCACGGAGCCAAGATCAGCAGCGCCAAGGGTCAAACCGAGGGTATTGATCCGATTCGGCAGGACGCCGCAATCCGCGTATTCGGCGGTCACTCCATCGGGAGAAAACACCAGCCGGTGACCACTCAGCGGTACCGACGCGATTTTCTGCACGGAGCTTCCGCCGGCAGGTCCAGGGATACCCTGCTCACCTCGGCGGCCCTGCAGGCCGGCCACCACGTTGAACAGCGGCACACCCTGGTAGGCCAGTCCCTGCGGCTGGCTCTGCTGGATGGCCACCGCCCGCGGCTCCTGCGGCTCGATCGAGAGCCCCACCGACTCCAGCGGTTCCTCTGCCAGCACCAGGTCGCGCTCGTCCTCGGCAACCGCTACCGAGTGGTCGGCGGGGACAGCGATGCGCACGAGCCGGTCGGCTGGACGCCCTATGTCGCTCACTTCACCAGCTCCTGGCAGACGTTGAACCGGCCGCGCGCCAGGCGATACTTCTCGCCGGTGGGAGCCGTGATCTCGATCTCGTACTCGGCGTCGCGGATCTGCTTGTCGACGAACGCATCCGCGGGGATCTCCAGCTGGAAGGTCGCGGTTTCCGCGTCAACGACGATCATCGGCGACGGACCGGAGCTGCTGGCCTCGAACAGGGTGTTGGTATCCGCCGGCGAGCGGCGCACCTGCATCAGGGCGGAGAAGCCCGTGATGTCGGCGCGCTCGTAGTAGCGGATCACCCCGCCGCCGGCGTAGGCATCCAGGCACAGGCCGTTGATGTGGTTGATCGACAGCGTGTCGACGTCCACCACCTCGGCGATGTACGGCGCCCCGGGCTCATCGTCGCAGCCGGTGTTCAGGTTGGCCGGGCGCTTCAGGCAGAACACCCAGTACGGCCAGCCATCGCGCAGGTCATGCCCGGGCACCGTCAGCGCCACCGGAGCAGCCTGGGCCACCCCGGTGATGGGCTTCCACACGAACCGGCCCTGCGCCCAGCCGAACGAGGCGGCGAAGGTCTTGCCCTGCAGGACCTCGAGGTCTTGGTGCACAGCGGCCATGCGCCCTCCTTAGGCCTGCAGCAGGCTGGCGGCCAGGCGGTAGCTGGCGGCGTTGGTCAGGTCCTGGTCGGCCTGGTCCAGGTCGTCGCGCGCCGCGGCGTTGGTATCGCAACAATCGGCGCTCGCCAGCAGCATGGCCGCAGCCGGCGCCAACTTGGCGCGCCCGCGATTGCCCAGCAGCGGAACGTTCTCTGGGTGCGTTTTCACCACCACGTCGTGGTCCAGCTCCAAGGGGATGCCGTTGACCTTCACGATGGAGCCGCGATTGAGGAACATGCGCACCATGAGCGGCTGCTTGGGCTCGGGCATGGCGCCAGCGGAAAGCTGGCCGGTGGTGTGAATGCCCGCGCACGCGCCGACGCCAGCGCCCTGGGTGGAGCCGCTGCGCCAGGAACTCAGCTTGTCCTCGCCGGCACCGGGCACCTGCGCCACTACGCGCATGTTCGGGCACGGCAGGCCGGTGGCGCCGTGGCTCTCGCCGCAGGCAAGGCATTTGGCGGCATCTGCCACCTGGCGCTCCAGGCTCTCGGTCTTCGCGGCCTGGCCCTTCTGGTACGGCATCCAGGTGCAATAGAAGCTGCCTGCGGGCACTGGCACGCCCTCCTGCACCAGTTCCACGCTGGAGACACCGAAGCCGGCGCCGCTCTGGTCGCTGACGACCAAGTTCACCATGCGGTCGTTATGCACGTAGACGATGGTTGCGGCGAGCGGCTGGCTCTGGTCGCTGAATACCAGGTGGCGACTACGCATGTAGGCAGCGGTGGGGAAAAACCAGACTACGCGGCCGACGGTGGGCTTGATCATGGTGTTGCTCCTCATTGCTTGCTGAGGTCCACCCGGCGATCCGAGCGGACGATGGCCTGGCACGCCTGCAACTGCAGCGCTACGGCGTCTGCTTCTGCGGCGAGTCGAACAAGAAATTCCGCATCCGCTCGCTGAAGTCCGCCTTGCGCTCCACCATCACCGCCGCCGGCGCTGGCGGCAGTTGCTCCGGCACTGGCCGGGGCGGAGCAGGTGAATTTCCGGCGCAGCCGGAGATTGTCAGCGCGCAGATCAGAGAGAGTGCTGTCGAGCTGTGTTTGGGCATCCTGGGTTCCCTTCTGGTAGGCGGCGTCGATGTCGGCCTGCGTCTTCGCCCGGGCGCGCTCGCTGGAAAGCGTGGTGGTGAGCTGGGCCGCCTGGCCCACGGCGGCGTCGGCGCGCGTCGTCTCAGCATTGCGCTGGGCGGCGAGGTTGTCGGCTCTCCACAGCGCGGCGCCGGCGGTCACGGCGAGGATGGCGGCAAGGATCAGCAGGGCCTTGTTCATAGCGCGCACAGCTCCGCCTCGCCCTGCCGGCGGTCCCACAGGCCGCCGCAGTACGGTTGAGGGGTGAAGCAGTCGATCTTCTTGCCGTCGCGGGTGATGAAGCGCCAGGACAGCATCGCGCGGCAGCCGGCCGGCTGGTTGCCGGCGTTCAGCAGGCGCACCGCGGTGGAGCCCGCGCAGGCCTTGTTCCCGACGTTGAAGCACCAGCTGCCGACGCCGGCCCAGGCGGGTTCGCTCATGCGCACCGTGATGACCGAGTGCACGAACTCCAGGCGCTGGCCGATCTCGGTCCTGCGCCAGGCGTCGCACTCGGCCTTGGTCATGGTGGTGGTCCGGGTAACCCCTGCGGTCTTGCCGTTGCAGATGGTCCAGACACGAGCACCGTCCTGATAGGCCGCCAGAGACTCGCCTTCCCTCTCCTGGATGAACCGATCCATGATCGCGGGCGCGCTGGCGCCGGCAGCGATCAGGGCCAGCACGGCAGCGCTGAGGAAGGACTTCCGGCCGGCCATGGCGCTTACTCCGCCTCCGCCGAGGCGCAGTCCGGTTCGCCGGTCAGCTCGCGCACGCGGCACAGGCGCGCCATCTCCAACTCGAACAGGCGCTGCTCGCGGCGATCTTTCCGGGCCTGGTAGATCATGTTGGCGGCGAACGTGGCCAGCGCCGTGAGGATACCCACGATGATGCCGATGTCCGTCAGCGTAAGCGCGCTCAGCGCCGAGATTGCCGCCCCGACGTAGCTGGTAATGCTCATGGTCTTGTCGCTCATGTCGAATCCCTGTTGGCGGCAAGCAATGCCCGGGTTTACGTTGGCGACAGGCTATGGAGAGTGAGGGCGCGGCTGGTAACCCTACAGGGGGTTACCAGGCCACGTTATGGTGGGGCTCGTCCTGGCGGGTGCTGCGGCGCAGGTCGCTGTCCGGGCGCGGGCCGAAGTAGGCTGTGAACTCCGCCTTGGCGTCGGCGGCCTTCTCGACGTTCAGCGTCTCGGCGTCGGGCTGGCTCAGGCCGCGGTACAGCGCCCAGAACACCAGGTAGCGGTGGTGGGCCCGGTGAATCTCCGGCTCGTCGCGGCCGCTGGCCAGGCCGCGCATGGGCAGGCGGAACCCCTCCAGCGCCAGGGTGGCCTCGGTGGTGGGCCTGGGCACCAGGCGCAAGCTGACGTCGTCGCGCAGCACGTACTCGACGCGGCCAGTGCGGTCGCGCCAGCCGGGCATGCGGCGGTCCAGCTCCTCGGTGGAGGTCAGCACCAGAGGCCGGCGGCGGCCGCAGCCGTGCTCGACGATGCCGATGAAGTCGGGCTCCACCAGGTCGGAGTGCATGCGGTAGGTGGCCACTCCGGCGGTGACGGCGATCTCGCAGACTGCCGGGTTCTCCGACTCGTGCAGCAGGCGGCCACGAACGGCCGCCTCCTCTTCCGCCTGGGCAAGCCAGCGCTCGATGTCCTTGTCGCTGAAGAAATAGTCGCCGACCGTATCCCTGGTGATGGACCGGAATTCAGCGATCAGCTCCGCCAGCCTCATACGACACCGAACTGGTCGACCAGTTGGAGTACCTGGGCCCGCAGGTCATCGATGGCGCCGCGCTTGTCCAGCTTCTGCTTGAAGTTGGTCAGCGCGAAGTGGGCCAGCGCTTCCTTGCTGGTCATGTGCGTCACCTGGTCACGCACGTCCTGCAGGTTGGAGTGCTCTTCGTGCTTCTCCTGCTGGGCCTTGGCGGCCTGAGCGAGGATCTCGGCGGTATCGTCGGTCTGCGCCGGCTGCTCGGCCGGGGGCGCCACGGGGATCGTACCCTCCGCGAACTGGTCGGGGTGACGCAGGAACTTGCGGGCGATGTCCGGCGGCAGCACGCGCACCTGGCCCTGCACGAAGGTCAGGCCGGTGCCGTAGACGCGGTCGGTGAAGTCCGGGCGGCGGCCGACATACGCCACGGCGACATGGCCTTGGGGCACATCCTGCAGCGTCACGACCGGCACGCTGGGCGCGGCGGGCATGTTCTCGATGAACTCCCGAACCGCCTCCTCGGCGTCCGGCAGGTCCTTCAGCGCGTGCACAACGCCGCGGAACAGGTAATCCTTCGACTTCTGCTCGGGCGGCAGCTCCTCGTAAGGGCGGCAGCACGGGTGCAGCTTCTTCTCGGCATCCTTGACCTCGCCATAGGCCCAGCCGTCGGCGAGCTTCTGTTCCAGCCAGGACGCATGCGACTGCTCGGGGGTGGCATCGGGGTTGGCCAGGTGCATGTCCACGCCGGCGAGCGCGCTCTGCTGCTGCCACTCCGGTGCATCGGCCCAGGCCGGCTGGCTGTCGTCGCCCAGCGACGCGCAGTAGGCTCGGTTGATCTCGTGCGCGACCAGGGCGATCAGTTCTCGTTTCATGCTCGGGTTCCTGTCGAAAGAAACGGAGGGCCCGAAGGCCCTCATGAGTGCCGGTTAGCGCGGGCCGGTGAGTTCGCCGAAGATGGCGAAGTCGACCTTGCCGGCATCGGCCACGGCGGCGCCGGCGATGGTCAGCACCAGGCGCGCCGGCTTCGGCAGCACCACCGGGGCCTTGCTGGTGGCATTGCGCAGGCGGGCGGTCGCGGCCAGGTTCAGGCCGGAGCCGAAGTACGCGGTGTCCTGCGGCACCTCGGTGCTGTCCACGCCGTCCTCGTACACGAAGCCGAGGGAGCCGGTGACCGAGGCGGTCAGCGCATCGGAGATGATCGCCAGGCTGTCGATCAGGCGAATGCCCTCGGGCAACGGGCCGAGGTCGACGACATCGCCGATGGCCAGCGCGGCGCTGGAGTTGGAATTGACGACTGCGCCGGCGGCACTGGTCTGCAACTGGTAGGCCAGCACAGTGGTGTTGCCGTAGGCGCCGGCCGCGCCGCCGAAGTAGCGCTTGCCGAACTGGTTGACGGTGACTTTGGCCATGATGGGCTCTCCGTTCAGTCCTTGGGGTTACGAGAGGCGGGCCGGCGAACCGGCCCAGCCCATCAGTTGCGCGCGCCGATGATCGGCACCGCGGTGTCGAACACGGTGGCGCCGTAGTCGGTGAACTGGATGCCATTGCCGTGATCGATCGCGAAGCGAATCTTCGATACGCCGCGGATCATGCCGAGCAGCACCTCGACCTTGTCACCGTGGTCCAGCTCCTTCTCGCTCCAGAAGAACGGGATCTTGGCCTTGTCCGAGGCGGCGAACGCTTCGGCGATGGCCTGGCCACCGAGCAGGATCGCGCGGTCCACCGCGAAGGTGGTGCCGAACGAATCCGGAACGACGCAGGAAGACTCGTCCTCGCTGTCGTAGGCGCCGCAGTACTTGATGGTGTCGCCGGCGTAGAACCTCACCGGTTTCGGCATCTTGATGATCAGGACGCCGTTCCACAGGCCGGCCTCACCCAGGAACAGCGGGTGCTGGCCGGCTTGTGCGGCACGAGCCATGGCGCTCGCCTGCAGCTGGCGGAAGCTCGGATCGGTGGCGAAGCAGCTGTACTGCGCCGAGGACACCAGCAGCACGCGCAGCGGCGAGTCGGTCGCCGCCTTGTCGCCGTCGAAGATCACCGGCGGGGGCGGCAGCGCGATCTGCTCCATATAGGTTCGGATGCCGTCCACGGTGTCCATCTTCAGCAGGTCAGTGGTGGCCAGGTCGATCTCGCCGGCGTTCACGGCGAAGGGTTTCACGCCGTTGGTTCCGTCGGAGATGAAGTGCCTGTTCTTGGTCGGCGCCTTGACCTTGTTGACCATGATCTCGGCAAACTGCGGGTGGGTGTTCACCGGCACGCGCCATTCGATGTTGTCGTGGAAACCACGAGCACCGGCCATGTGCACCAGCAGCGACTGGTCGACGTAGGCATCGGCCTGCGCCTGGGCCACGGGGCGCGCCAGGCGGCGGAAGTCCGCCGGCGACCGGAGGCCGGTCATGGTGTTGCCAGCGTCCACCGGCCAGCGCGCCTGGTTCACGCGCAGACGGTCTTCCGACAGCTTCATGCCGACGCCGCGGCCTTCGGCATACGCACTGCCCATGATCGGGTAGCCGGCGACCGGGTTCAGCAGGTCGAAGGTCACCTCATCGCCTTTGCTCTTGGACAGGTCCTGGCATTTGACGATGGGCATGTGCTGGGTGGTCTGCTTACGCAGGGTGGCTTCAGCGCCGGCCGTGCCGGACGGCATCGAGCCGGTCAGGCGCGCCATGGTGGTGTTGCGCTGAGTGTGGGTTGCGAACAGGCCTACAGCCTGCTGAACCATGGCGACCGGATCGCCATACTTCATGTTCGTTTTGTCAGCCACGATTGATCTCCTTGATCAGCGGGACAGAACCGTCACAGGTTCCTGCTCAGAAATGCCTCGATCTGCTTGGGCGTCATGTTCTGCATGCGATCCAGCATCGAGACCGGGTCCATGGCAGCGATCGCCTCGTCGCCAGTCAGCGGCGCGCCGGCACCACCCGGAATTTCCGAGAGGCTGGCCGGGACCTGCGGCTTGGCGTTGGCGACAGCTGCTTCAGCGGCCGCCTGCACGTCCTTGGTGCTGGCGGCCTGGGCAGGCTGAGGGGGTTGAGTTGCGGCCTTGAAGGAATCGAGAAGCTCGACGATCTCGGCAGACGTGCCTTTCTCCAGGACGGCGTTGTAGCCCGCCTGTGCGAAGGTCGGCTGCTTGGCGATCCAGTCCGAGAGTTCCTTGCTCTCGATGACCGAGTCGAAGTCGGGGTGCTTCTCGGAAATGGCCCGGAAGTGCGCGTCCTGCGCGTCGCTCTGGTGCTTCTGCTGAAGGGGCGTGACCGCTTGCGCGAGCTTTGCCTCCACCAGCTTTTCCACCAGCGCCGGCACCTCCGTGCCGATCAGCGCGCGTGCATCCTTGTTGACCAGGGCACGCACGCCCTTGGCCAGATCCTGCTCGGAGAAGTCGCCGAACAGCTCGGGATCGACACCGGCGTCGATAGCTGCTTGCGCGGCTGCGGCGTTGGCATCGGTCGCAGTCGGCGCTATTCCGGCGTCGGCCCGCTGCTGAGCCTGCGCCTTCAGCGCGTCCAGCTCCTGCTGTGCGGCCTGCAGTTTGCCCAGCACTTCCTGTGCTTCGGCCTTCGCTGCCTTCTCGCTTTCACGCGCATCGACCAGCTTCTGGTAGTCGATGGTGTGCTTGCCGTCCTTGGCCAGGATCACGGCGTTTTCCGGGTTAAGCTCGCCTTCCTGCGGGCTCGGGGCGGCCTGTCCTTGGGCCTGCGGTTCTTCCTGGGGGGGCTGCTCGCCAGTGGTCGAGGTCTGCGCGTCGGATGCAGGGGCAGCGGCGGGCGCGCTGCCAGGTTCCGGGCTCGCCACGGGGGCTGCGCCGGTATCGCCCTGAAGGCTCAGCTCGATGAGCTGGGCCGCCTGCTCCGCGGTCATCTGACCATCGGGAGCGTGCAACTCGATGAACTCTGCCTGGGTAGTACTCATGCCTTGGTGTCCCGCCACATATCGCCGTGGCCGCTGGGGAACAAGTGCGGGGCATCACCGCTCCGCGCTTCGCTGTGCTGGGTGCACAACTTGCCGGCGAGTGTCGAATTCGAGGGGCAGAAAAAAGAAACCCTACAGGGGGTGCCTGCAGGGTTCCGGCGGTTCAGGAGAGGTTATCGGTGGGCGTCGGCGTCTCGATTCCGCGCTGGCCGGTCCCGGCATGGGCGGGCACTGGCGGGTAGGATGGGTTGGTGTTCTCGCGCACCGGCGCGCCCTGCCCCTGGATGTACGGCGACTGGATGTTCATGGCGGCCGTCTGGTCCGGCCGCGGGATGTTGGGATCGTCGCCCGGCAGGTTCCGGTGGCCGGACTGCTGCAGGATCACGTCGGCGATGGGCGCGATCTGCGGCATCTGCGCGACCTGGGCGCCGGCCTGCATGGCGCTGTACGCTGCCTGGACGCCGATCTGCACGGCCTTCGCGCGGATTTCGTCGATCTCGGCGTCGGTGCGCTGCTCCTTCATCGCCAGCTCGCGCATCTTCAGCTCGGCGCCGGACTTGGCCAGGGCATCCTCGACCGCCTGCTTGATGCGCTGCTCGACCTGCTCCGGGCTCTCCTGCTGGCTGGCCGCGCGGATCGCCTCGACCACCTCGCGCTTGAACGGCACATCCATGAGACTGACCAGGAACGGCAGCACGGCGGCCTGGTACTGCGGCGGCAGGGATTTCACCGCCTCGGACATGGCGTTGAGCTGCTGCCCGCGGTAGCTGTTGGTGGACGGCACGTCTTCCAGGGCCACCTTCAGCCGGGTGCGCTGCAGGTCGTTGGACAGGTACGGCATGCCGGTGTCCGGATCGATCTCGGGCTTGTTGATCACCACAGTGCGATCCGGCAGAACGGCGTCGCCCTCGATGACGATCACCTGCTGCTCGTCGCCCAGGTCCTCGATGATCATCGACAGCAGTAGCTCGCCCACCTGGGTGCGGGCCGCGCGGAAGCTGTCCATCATCCGCGCCAGCGACTGGTTGCTCTGCTCGACCTGCGTCTGCTCCTGCAGGCCGGACGTGGCTGTGCCCTCCTTGCCCATGAAGCCGCTGGTAACCGCCGACACGCGCTGGATCGATGCGCGGCTGTCGTTGATCAACTGGAAGTGCTGGGCGTTCAGTTGGAAATCACGCTTGACCTCGAAGCGCGCGCCCGGGTTGGTCCGAAAATGGTCGGCGTTGAGCACGATGTCGGCGTCGATGCGCGCCACCTGCCGGCGGAACTGCGCGTCGCTCATGTCGACGGCGCCCTTGGTCCGCTCGGTGCGCACCGCGGCCATGCCCCAGCGCAGTTTCGAGATACCGCTGTTCAGGCTGTCCTGGGGGAAGATCATCCCGCGGATGTAGCCATAGGGGACACGCGTCTGGTCCTCGCGGAACCCCCAGAACGGCGTATAGGGGAAGTGGCCATGGCTGTACGGCGACGGGCCGTCGAACAGGCAGTGCGGGCCCAGCCAGTAGCTGCGGCGCACGCGCGCCACCACCGCACGCTTCGGCTGCACCGTTCCGCTGCCGACGGCAACGACGTGCGCCAAGTTGTTGCGGTCGTACTCGACGATCCTGCCGTCGGGCGACTCGATGACGATGACGCTCACCCAGCGCCGGTACCAGACCTCGGAGAGCAGGACCTCCTTGCTGGTGGGGTTGTACCAGCGGTCCTCCTGCACGGTCCAGGCGCGCGCCTCGGCCCAGGCATTGTGCAGCCCGGTCGAGGATCCGCCATCCGCCAGTTCGATGGCCTGCTCTGCCCACCAACTGGGCCCATGGGTGCCGATGGCCTTGACCAGGTCCGCGGCGTCAGGGAACACCAGGCTGATCCGCTCGGGGCGCAGCCAGCGCTTGCGGCGCAGCCAGCGGGCGTCGCTCAGGTCGTCCTCGGTGGCCTTGAAGTCCCAGTCGATCTCGTTCCGGTGGACGTAGAGGCACCGGTACGGGTACTTGAAGGGATCGCTCTCGCGCTTCACCTCCACCCAGCCCAGGCCGACACCAATCTGCGAGCGGAAGGCGTCGCTGCACGCGGCGTCCGCCTTGCTCTGCCGCTCAGCCTGGTTCAGGCGGTAGTTCAGCGCGTCCGCCACGTCCTGACCACCAGGCTCACCGTTCGGCGAGACGCGCCAGTCGGTGCGGATGGTTGCCTCGTAGCCCTGGATGCTCAGCAGCGCCGGGCCGATCACGTCCTCGACAGCCGGCGGGATACCGAGTTCGCGCTGCTTCTGCAGCAGCTCGCTGTCCAGCTGGTTGCCGTCGGCGTAGTCGGCTTCCTTGTCGGCGATGTGCCGCCACTTCGGCTGCTGCTCCACCTCCTCGAGGAACTCGGTGTACTCCTCCAGAGTGAGCGCCAGTTCATCGCGCTTGCCGGTAGCCTCGGCGTGGTCCTGGTCGTAGATGGCGGTGGCGTCCATGGTGATTCCTCAAGTGCGCCAGTCAGGCGGCGGTGCTTCGTTGTAGTGATGTCGGTTGCCGTAGCTACCGCCAGCCAGGCCGGCGAGCATTCCCAGCTCCTTGGCCTGGGCCCACTGGCGAAATGCGTCAGCGCCTTCGCTACAGCCGTTGGCCTTGTCCGGCTGGTCGGTGTAGCGGTTGTCGGCGCGACTGAAGCGCTTGCGGTAGCCCTCCAGGCGCTGAATGCCCTTCGCGCAGTTCGTCTCGTCCAGATAGGCGGTCTTCATGTGCTTGCGCGTCTGGTGGATGCCGTTGATCAGTTCGGTGATAAGCGGCACCACCTCGAAGCGCTCGCCGGGCATCAAGTCTTCCAGCAGCTCCCGCGTGCTGCGGTTGAAGTCGCTCAGGCGCTTGTGGTCGGCGTCGTGCGGCAGGAAGTGGGTGCCGAACACATAGCCACGGTCGCGCAACTCCTTGACGTAGTGCCGCAGGTCTTCGTTGTGCGCCTCGTAGTAGTCGATGAAGCGGTCTTCGCCGCGCAGCTCTTGGTGAAACCACACCGCGCAGCCATCGCTATTGCCGATGTCCCAGAAGGTGTTCACGGGCGCATCCAGGACCAGCACCTTGCAGACGCCGCCGCGCTTGCGCAGCGCGATCATGTCCTTGGCGTACCAGTTGCCCTCGGTGCTGATCTGGAACGCCTCGGCCGGGAAGCTGGGGTACTCCTGCCACATCTTCTCTTCGGCGCCGGAGAAGTCCGCACGCTTGGTGGCCACATACCAGGCCCGCTGGTCCGGATCGATGGTGATGCGCTCGCCCATGTCGCGCAGCACCGTGGCCTCCACCTTGTCGAAATACTCCTGTTCCTCGCGGGTCAGGTCGATGGTGGACGAATCCAGGCGGTATTTCGGTTCCTGCCACCAGGCGTAGAAGTGCATCCGGTAGTCGCGCGGCGTCAGCTTCTTGCGGCTGGCGTGGTTCGCCTCGGCGATCTGGACCATCTTGAAGAACTCGCCTTCGCGGCCTTCAGCGGTCGATTCGATTACCAGAATGCCGTTCGTGGGTACGGCAGGGATGGAGCCGGTAACGACTTCCTGCGCTTTGTCCGGGTACTTGGCGCAGATTTTCCCGAACTCGGATACGTGCAGGCGGTGGATGGTGCCGGAGCGCATGGACGTGGCCACGCGCACACTGCTGTTGTTGTGGGCGAACAGCAGTTCATCGGCGTTAGCCTGCGCCGTGGGGAAGCGCTCGCGGATTTCCTCGGGCAGGTTGTCGTAGGCGAACTTCACCTTGTCCCGGAAGATGACCTTCGCCGCGTCGCGGTCCTGGGCGATAATCCCGCAGCGCTGGTCGGCGTTGAACAAGGCGTGGTCCAGCCACATGACCGCGATCAGCGTCGTGAAACCGAGCTGACGGGCCTTCAGGATCAGATTTCGGTGCCATAGGCGCCGGATGAAACGCTTCTGCGCCCGGTTCGGGCGGAACGGCATGACGAAGCTGTCGCCCTCCTCAATGCTGCCGTCCTCAGCGATCTTGTCGTCGCCCTTGATCATGATCTTGTACAGGCAGCCGGAGAACAGGCGCCATTCAGGATCGGCCAGGCAGCGCGCCAACTCTGCCGCATCCGTGGGGAGCGGCAGCAGTTCCTCGGCGTGGATGACGCGCGCGGCCACAGGTCAGTCCTCGTCCACTGGAGTGAAGGCGCTGCCAGGCGCCGGCGTGTTGTGCTCGGGATCGTCGGCCACAGGCGTGAAGGCGTTGCTGCTGTTCTTGGCGATGGCGTGCAGCAGCGAGGTGAGCGGGTCGGTCTTCTGCTCGTTGTCCTTCTCGTACAGGCCCAGGTGCTTGAACAGCTTCTCCATGGCGGCGTCCTTGGAGTGCATCTGTATCTCGATGCCGAACTTGCCTTCCTTGACGCCAGCGAACAGCGAAGCGGCCTTCTCCGACAGCTTGCGGGTATCCATCAGCACGGTGCGCGGCACGCCATTGCCGCCACATTCCGGGCAGTCGGGGTGTGGTTCTATGTTCGGGTGGTAGCCAGGGCCGCCAGCCTCATTGAACCTACCCTTCTGCGGATCAGTGCTGGCCCGCCATTCCAGGTAGTCGTTCTCGTAGGCAGCATCGGTTCGCTGGAATCGGTGGCCGATACCGTGGCAGTACCGGCAGCAGCCGACGTGGAGTTGGGTTAGCTCGCGGGCATCAGCCGTGACCTGGTTCCAGGCTTCGCGCAGCACGCGATCAGCGGTGATCTGGGTGCGCTTCTGCTGCTCAAGACGCGCGGCAGCGATTGCGGCCTGGATGACAGGTTTTGACAGGTTCTCGGCGCCCATCTGGCGGGCGGTCCTCTCGCTGTAACCTGCACGGATCGCAGCCTGTGTCGCGTTCAGGTCGACCAAGTAGTGCTCGACGAAGCGCAGCTGCAGGTCAGTCAGCCGTACCTCCGCTTCCTGTACCTTCACCTTGCGGGCACGAGACGACACACCGGAGGCCTTCTTGCTGGCTGTCGGCGCCTTGGGCTTGCGGGGGGTAGGCTTGTTGCCCTTGGTGGTCTTCGTCATGGCCGGGAGTGTTCCCGGCTGGCTGGTGGGCAGTCGAACCCTACAGGGGGACACGCCGGAAACGAAAAAGCCCGCACTTGGCGGGCTCTCTCTACTTGGTGGCTAGGACGGTCAGCACCACTGTGTTCGGCTCTGCTCCAGGGCGGAGACCACGCGGTCGAACACCAGGCCGGCGCCGGCGACGCGCATGTCGCTGCGGATCCGCTTCGCCAGGGTGGCGGGCATCAGCTTCTCGTGGGCCTGGGCCACTTCCTGCACCTGGTTCTCGGTGAGGATCAGCGGCACGTCCTTGGCCTGGGCCGGGATCACGTACAGGGCATTGTGCAGCTGGCCATGCTGCTGGTCGTCGGCTGCTGCGGTCACACCGCAATAGGCCAGGGCCAGGACTACGCAGATCAGGAATCGCTTCATCGTCTTGCCTCTCGTGTGGGGGAACACAGGGGAGGCTTGATCATCAAACGTTGCTCTGCCGGTAACGAACCTTACACAGGGTTATCAGCCACAGGCTGCGAGGATAGTGGCTACAGAGGCGCCTACTTCAAGTACTTTCGGCAATGAACTGAGCAGCGCAGAAACGATAGATCGCTTGGGCTTGCCGGTCTGGAACTGCGCCTCAACGGCTTCCACGACCTCGCTCGCGTCCTTCTTCTCGGCCTCGGACAAAGGCGCCGCCGATATCGCTTCGCGAAGAGTTCCGATCTCCTGTGCTACTTCGGAGTTGATGTTGATGACGTTCGTTGAATTGTCAGTCGAGTTCACATTCACCCGCGAGTTAACGCCAGAAAGGTTGTAGGTGATGTGCTGAACTGCCGCTTTGGCTTCTGGGATTCCCAGCTTCTTTACCTGGAGCTGGTAATGCGGGCCGATATGCCCAACGTCGTAGTAGCGAGGATCTACTACTTCGTAGGTCTCCTCTCCACCATTGCTCAAAGGCCGCACCAAGATGTCGCCCGAACTGATGATGACCTTCTCCCCCTTAATCACAATCAAGTTGCTGCCCGAAACGGTGGCTGCGATCCCATCGACCTTCGTCCCGTCCGTTTTCAGCAGGTTTACCTTGTCTCTATCGAAGATGCTCATCCATGTCTCCAGTCGCGGGGCAAAACGGCATCATTACTCGCCGCCGAGCACCAGAGCAAGCTGCGACGTCGTCGCCCCCTGACGCTCAGCGGTCAGCGCGCCCACCTGTTTCTCCAGCCGGCGCACCTTCGCAGCCAGCTCGGCAGCCAAAATCGCGTTCTGGTGACCAACCTCGATCGCGGCGTACTGCTGCCCTGCTCCCGCCATTAGCTCACCGAGCGCCCGGTTCTCCGCCGGCGTCAGGGTCAGGATGTGGTCGTCCCCGATCTCGATCTTCACCCAGCCGCCCGGGATCAAGGTCTTGGTCACCGGCCTGGCCGGCGGCAACTCCGGCGCCGGCACGAACACCCCGCGCTCGACGCGCAGCACCAGCATGTCGTCGATGAGCGCCTTGAGCCTGTCGTCGACGATGCCCGGCTTCAGCCCGGTGACCTCGGCCAGGGTGTCGCGGGTGACGATCTGCTCCTGGGCATGCAGGTCACGCACCGCCTCGAGGATGATCTGCGTGGAAGACTTCCCCTTCATCTGCTCTCCCCCTCTTTGATCAATCCGTACTCGCGGAGCAGGCGCCATTGCTCCTGCAGCCAGGCCTGGAAGTGCTGGTCAGCCACCGCCTACCTCCCTGCCGAACCGGGCGATCAACATCGCGTCAGCCAGGGCCTGGCCCTTCCCCTTCAGGTCCAGGTCGCGCACGCCGGGATACAGCTGGATGGCCCGGGTGCGGGCCGCGTCCTTGTCCTGGCCCTGGAGCGCGGCGCGCCGCTTCCAGACCTGCGGCTGCACCAGGGTGTAGGGGATGCCCAGCCCCTGCAGCAGCCCTTCCACGACGCCGGCGCCGTGGCCGAAGCTGAAGGCCGAGGCGGCGCCCATGGTCCGCTCGCCGCCGCCGGGCATGGCGCCGACCTGCTCCAGGTAGGCGTGATGCAGCGGCTGCGCGCCCAGGAAAGCGGCCACCGCGGCCCCGTTGACGCGGTTCTTGGAGCCGAGTTTCATCGTCGGCATGTGCAGGTGGCGCAGGTAGGTGTTGTTCGGGCCGAGCAACACGATGCAGCCGCTCAGGCCGGGGTCGATGCCGACGATCATGGGTGGCACCCCGCGGCAGCCAGGTACTGCTGGATCGAGGACATGAGGCTGTGATCCCCGGCGAAAAGCACCACCGCGACGGTGATGCAGATGTAGAACACGGCTTCGCTGTTCATGCGGCCACTCCCTTGATGGTGATGATTTTCTTCTCCAGCAGGCGACGCCAGGTGCGCACCATGGCGCGCCGCATGTACCACTCGCGCTCCTCGGCGCTCAACTCGTGCCGGCGGCGGCCGTCGAGCACGTCGTGGCAGTCAATGCAGGCGTAGCAGCCGCTCAGGTCGTCGGCCTTGGTGCCCATGCCCTTGCTCTCGTCCGGCAGGTGGGCGAACACTGTGGTGTCGGTGCGGTAGCTGCAGACGCCGGCGATGTTCACCGTGCACTGCTCGTCGCGGGCGGAATCCCGGACGGCCTTCGAGGCGATCTTGCCCATCACGCCACCTCCGGCATCAGCTCGGCCATTTCCGCCACCTTCTCTTCCGTCAGCGTCGGCCAGTAGCGCGCGGCGATGTGCCGGCAGATGCCCTGGTACAGCTCCCGGAAGGCCGCCTCCTCCATCGAATCGAACGAGATCGACTGCGCCACCGCGACATCCAGCTTGCCGAGCCCCGGCAGGTCGATGGTCTGGATGTCGCAGCACAGGCCGGATTCGCGCTGAAGGCGCTTCACCGCGTCGTGCGCCAGCAGGCCGTGGAAATCCTCGATCTGGTCGACGCACATGCGGCCGAGGGCGTGCACCAGGCGGTGGAACTTCAGGTTGCGCGGGAGCTTCAGCTCCGCCCGGACCTTGTCGCCGCTCTTGTAGCCCCGCTCCTTCAGCAGGAACTTGTCGATCCCGCTGTCGGCCACCAGGGCCAGGCGGACCTCGCCGGTGTCCGGGTCGACCATGCGCTTGAACTCCAGGTACACGGGGCGGCCGGCGCGCTTCGCCTTCTTCGGCTTGGCCGGGGTGGAAAGGGCTTCAGCCATGGCTCGCCTCCTGGTTCTGCAGTTGTTCGATGGCATCCAGCGCCTCGGCGTGACGCTGTTCGGCGCGCGCTACGCGCTCAGCAATGGCCCTCAGCTCCGGCTCGATCAGGCTATCCCCCTGCTTCTGGGCCTCCAGCAGGCTCCCCAGCAAGGCCTCGCTACGGCTTGCCCGACGCTGCAGCAACTCCATCGCTCCCTCCGGGGACTCACCACGCTCGGCGAGTCGTTCTTGCTGCTGTTCGCGCCGATGAGTCTCCAGCCCCTGGCGAATCTCATCCAGGCGGTTCCGCACCTTCGGCGAGGCCTCGACGACGTCTTGCGTGAGCAGCCCCGCGATCGCTCGTCCGTCCTCACCCTGTGGCGCGCCGCCATGCTGCAAGAGCAGTTGCTGCGCCACCGGCGCCGGCAGGCGGCCCAGGCGCTTGGCCGACTCGATCGCCAGCACCCGGCGCTCGGCGTCGTGCCCGAGCGACAGCGTCCAGGCCACCGGCTGTGCCAGCTGGCGCGCGGCACCGACCAGGCGGTCGTAGGCGGCGATGAACGCCATCCTCGCCCCAACATCATCGCCGGCGTCGAAGATCGGCGCCGCGGCGGCGGCGGCTTGCTGGATCTCCGGCGTGAGCAGCACCGTCTCGGCCTCGTCGTAGCCCTGCAGGGCGATCGCCCAGGCCTCGTTCGCTGCCGGGCGGCCGTCGGCGGCCTCGGCATGCTTCAGCACCGCGGCCACGGTGAACCGGCCGCCCTCGCGGCGCACGGCTTGCAGTGCTGCGGTCAGCACCGGCTCGTCGTAGGCGGCCAGGTCCTGGACCATGAGTTGGGCCGCGGCCGGCGTCAGCTGCTGCTGCATGGCCTCGGCGGTGGCGAACAGGGAGAGCAGCAGGCGGTCCTGCTGGTCAGGCGTGAGCATGGGCTTCCCTCCTCGCGCGCTGCTCGGCCAGGGCCTGCTCAGCGGCGGACAGGTTGGTGGCGGTGTTTTCCTGCTGGCGTGCCTGGGCGCCCGTGGTCGGCCGGTTGGTCAGCCACTGCGTGTGGTACGCCTCGGCATTGGCCAGCAGCAGGCCGACGGGGTGGAATTGGGCGATCACCCGGGCATCGTGGATGCACTTCACGAAGAACGCGGCGACCTTCGGGGCTTCGCTCTGTCCTACCCGGTCGATCAGCTTCGAGAGCTTGCTGGCGACCGACTCGTTCCAGACCGGCCAGGCGCCGTGGCGGGCACGGTACGCCATGGCGTAGTTCGCCCAGGTCTTGTAGGTCTTGCAGGTCGGATCCTTCGGGCCCGGCATGTCGGCCGGGATCTCGCAGCGCGGCCCGGCGTCCTGCTCGGCGCCGACGAACTCGCCGCCCGGGGAAGGCGCAGCCTCCCCGGTAAGAATCTCTGGGGTAATCTCTGGAGTAATCTCTGGAGTAATCTCTGAAGTAGTCTCTGTAAGGACTGCGGGTTTCCCGCGACCTTGCTTGCGGCTTTTCCGCGTACTTGCTTGCGGATTTTCCGCAGGCTTGTCTGCAGGATTTCCGCATCCTTGTTTGCAGGATTTCTGCAAACTGGATTGCAGGATTTCCGCATTCAAGTTTGCAGCTATTGCGTCCATGTTCACGCGGTAGTAGAGGCGGCAAGGAACGCCTTTTTTCATCTCTTCCAGGACGCCGCACTTCACCAGCTTCTTGCGGGCGCCTTCTTGCTCGGACCTGGTCATGCCTGTCTCGGCCTCCCACTCGTCCATGGTCTTGTAGAACCAGCCGTCCGCATCTTCGGTACGGCAGGTCCAATACACCGCCTGCGAGAGCATCAAGGCACCAGTGATGCCGACGCCCAGCGAGACGAATGCGCGCTGGAATGCGATCGGGCGATCAAGCATTTCCGCGAGCGTCATGCCTGGCCTCCCGCGACTCTGAAGTCGATCGTCTTGACGCCCTTCCAGCTGTTGCATGGCGCACACAGCGTCTGCAGGTTCTCGAGCGACGTGACGCCACCTTCCGACTCGGGGATGACGTGATCGGCACGAAGGGCAAGATGAGTGCCGCAACGCAGGCACCTGTAGCGATCGCGCTCAAACACCTGTGTGCGTAGCGCAAGACTGATGACGGCCTTCCTTGGCTTCGGCATCGGTTCATTTGCCCAGCTCAGCCAGCGGCCGCCATGCTTCATGGCGTAGGCATTCGCAATCCGCTCAGCGCACCCGCCACAAACGGCGGAGCCATCGACGAGCGATGAATAGTCCCGCATCGACTCCAGCGCTCGACTGGAATCGTCGCCGCATACTGGGCAGGCCGACATGATGATCGTGCTCACGGACGTCCCCATTGGCAGCACCTGAAGCAGGTGGAAAACATGGCTACCCCCTTCCCTTCTGGGCGCGCAGTTGCTCGAGCTTCCGCTCCAGCGCGGCGATCTCGTCGCCGGCGTCGGCCAGGTACTTCTCGACCAGGTACAGGACGGGCGACGCGTCCCCCGTGGCAGCAATGAAGGTCTCGAAATCGTCCAGGGTGAAGCGACAGGAATCCCCGGGGGATTGCGCCAACTTGCGAGTCAGCTGCGAGGGGGAAAGGTCCATGTCGGCGGCGATCGACTTCTGCTGCCTGCCCTGCTGGTGCACACGGGCCGCCACGTACTCACGGCAGCTGGGGTAGCTGTCGACGAGCCCTGCTTCAAAATTCAATGTCAGCTGCATTTTCTGTTTCACCCAGATTCATCGCCTTTCATCCACGTCCTGCGGGCAAATAAAAACGGCAGCCGATTCCGGCTGCCGGCGCGCCCTTCTACGCGGCATCACCTTTGCGCTGGGTGCCAGGCACGTCGTCGTGCGAGGCGAGCAACTTCCCGGCCGAGTACTTCTCCAGCACGCACTGCTGCTGGTAACTGAACCCGCCTGCTGCTTTGCATTGAGAGATTCGGCCAGCGCTGAGCCCCAACGCATCAGCGATGGCCCGGCCCGTCTTGAAATGGGTGAGGGCTTGTTCGTAGGTCACGAGAGGTCTCCGCGTGTTTTGGCGGAGTTTAGAAAAATAAACCAACGCGCGCAAGGAAACTAAACCGCATGATGTTTAGCATCCTAAACATGGACTTCGCAGATCGCGTCAAAGAACGCATGAAGGCGCTGCAGCTCAGCTCAGTTGAGTTGGCTCAGCTCGTGGGCGTCTCAAAGGGCTCCGTCACTCACTGGACGAATGGAACCAACCAGGCCGGTGGGAAGAGACTTATCGCCCTCGCGAATGCCCTGGGATGCTCGGCCGAATGGCTTGCCAATGGAGAGGGCGCTGACTCGATAAAGGTCAGCGAGGAGCCTGACACACGCTCAGATGCTCAGGAGCCACCGGCCAATTCGACAGCGGCCTCCATGGTTCTGGATATGCTGAAGAAACACGCCGGGAAAAGCCTGAACAGCGCAGCCCAGCAGCGCATAGCCCAGGCAGTGGCGGACAGTCTTGCCGAAGGAGGATCTCCGGCGGCGCCGTCGAGCAATGTCATCGTGGGCGACTTCTCCCGGCCCGTCGGCCTGGTCGGCGACGAGATCCGCATCGCGCACTACGACATCCGCGGCGCCATGGGCAACGGCCAGGTGCCGGCCGACTACATGGAAATGCTCCATGACGTGAAGGTCAGCCAGTCGCACCTGCGCAAGATCGGCGTCTCCTTCGAAGACCCGAACCACCTGAAGATGGTGTATGGCTGGGGCCAGTCCATGGAGCCCACCATCAAGCACGCCGATCCGCTCATCGTCGACATCAGCATCAACCAGTTCAACGGCGACGGGATCTTCATCTTCACCTGGCAGGGGCACCTCTACATCAAGCGCCTGCAGGTCCAGGATGCCGACCACTTCGAGATGATCTCGGACAACAAGAAGCACAAGGACCGGTCCATCCGCATGGATGAGACCTACATTCATGCCCGGGTGCTGCTGGTGTGGAATGCTCATCTAGTCTGACTGTACGTTAGGAGCGGGTAGACGCTCACAGGGAGGACGTATGCGGTAACGGAAGATGGGTTTCGTGGGGATGGCAGGGCGCGGGGCGCTCTAATCGCGACGCTCACGCACCATTGGATGCACTGCCCTGCGGAGGCTGGTTTGGGAGTGACGAGTCGCGTAGCAGAGCTCGCTGTTTCGCCATCTGACGAACGTCTCGGTTTGTAAGCCTTTTGCCAATGACAAACCTGATGATCGCTACCATACTCTGCGCAATTTGCTAAAGAGCATATTGATGGACGTACTTGACATTTCTCTGTCGGTCTTGGAATGGGCCGCAAGCCAAGTGGGCAAGTCTTTCAACGACCTCGCTTCTGAGGTTGCGACCGGAAAAGGAATTGATCGCGTACTGGAAGGGAAACTGACAGTTCGTCAATTAGAAAAGGTTGCTTCTCTCACGCACACCCCTTTTGGGTTCCTATTCCTTCAAGCACCGCCCAGCCTGGAAAAGCCTCGCTTGCCTGATATGCGGCAGGTTGCATCGCCTGACCCTCTCGGGCCGGACTTTTTTGAAGTTCTAGAAGATGTGCTTGAAAAGCAAGCTTGGTACATCGACTATCTAAAAGACATCGGCGCAGATGAACTCAGCTTCGTAGGCAAATACAGCCCTTCCGCAAAGGTCGAGGAAGTGGCACGTGATATTGCCAAAGTTGCGGGAATCGATACAAGCCTGAAGAAAAGATGCTCTAATCCAGAGGAGTATTTTAGAGCACTAGCCGAACGTTTCGAATCGATTGGGATTCTAGTATTCAAGAATGGCGTAGTCAAAAACTCTTCCAAGAGAGGGCTTTCGGTATCCGAATTTCGAGGATTCGCCATTTGCGACTCGATGGCACCTGCCGTTTTTATAAATGGAAAAGATTCTGAAGCAGCGTGGATTTTCACACTCGCACACGAAATTGCCCATATCTGGATTGGCGAAAGCGGCGTATCGGACATTCCCTCGCCCAAAGACTTTAGAGAAGCCGACAAAATTGAAAAATTCTGCAATGCAGTAGCTGCTGAGCTTCTCGTTCCTCAAGATGAATTTCTTGCCTTAGTCGCTAGGGATGGAATTTTATCCATCGACCAAGCCAGTAGGGTATTCCGTGTAAGCCGCCTTGTAGTAGGGCGGAGAGCTTTTGAAATGGGTTTCATAAGCAGAGAAGAATATGGAAGTTTGTATGCTAAAAGCTATAAGCAGGCTGGATCGGGTGGAAACCCCTACGCAACAATACCAGTTAGAAACAGCAAAAAGGTAACCAGCGCGATCGTAAAAAGCACAATGGAAGGAACGACATTAATACGCGACGCGGCGCGCCTATTGAATGTCACCCCCGAAACCATTGTAAACATTTATAAAAAGAATATTCGCGCCCATGCATAAATACTTAGTTGACGCCAACATTTTCCTCCAAGCCAAAAACCTCTATTACAGGTTTGAGTTTTGTAGCCACTTCTGGAGCTGGATGCTGACTGCGCATGGTGCGGGCCTCGTCTGCTCGATCAACAAAGTTAAGAAAGAACTAACTAACGGCGATAAAGAAGACCCGGCTCGCAAGTGGGCAGAAGAACTCCCAACAACATTCTTCCTTGCAGACGAATCCGATGCAAAAGTAATGGAAAAATACGCGGAGATAATGGCATGGACCGCGAGAAGTACCCATTATAAGGATCAAGCCAAACGACAATTCGCGGACAGCAATGTAGCAGACGCATTCCTATTAGCAACCGCCATGGCTTATGGGTACGACATTATTACTCACGAACTCCCAAACCCCGAGAGAAAGAACAAAATTCAACTACCCGATGCCGCCTCCGCATTTGGAATAAAAACACATTACGTCTATGACATATTAGCCGAGAACTCCAATACCGATTTTAGCTTTGCAAATAAGCCGAAAATTTAATTCGAAAAAGCGGATGCCGATATAGCGAATTAAATTGCTTCAAACCTGATCTGCGTCGACCAAGGCCCATGGCCTGTAGCCTTCCTTCTTCGCCGCTTTCTCGGCTTCCAGAATTGCCTCGGTCCTGCTGATGCTCCGCGAGCGGTGCTCGAAGCGGAATGCCGGGCCGCTGGCTTCCCTCACGCTCAAGACCACCAGGTAGCCGCCAACCGGCCTGCTGGCGTCCTTTGTCGTCTTCTTTTTGACCGGAGCAATCCCCAAGGCTTCGCGCATCTGAAGTTCGAGGTCTTTGGTAGAAGGCATCTGGCTGGACTCGCAGAGAGGGGCGGCGATTATCGCAGCTTCCAGGGCTCGCCGGTGCCCATTCGCTGGGCGGTACATCATTTCGATACCGCCCCTCCCTGGAACCAATTAGAACGGCGCCGGCTCCTCGTGCAGGTGCTCCACCACCATTTCTTCGCTGTAGACCTCCTCCCCGCCGGCGTCGGCACCCTCCTCCTCTGACGGCTGCCACGTCAGCAGCACAGTCCCGTCCTCGTTCCGCGTCATCTCAAGGCCTTCCGTCTCGGCCAAATCCTCGAGCACCTGGCGCCACGTCAGCTCCGTGTCGCTGTCCAGCCGCCAAATCGTCGTTCGGCGGTCAGCCTGCGCCTTCGGGTTGTTGATCATCGCCGACACCCGCAGGCGTAGGCGGTCAACGCCGTTCATGCCGCTGCGGTCCTGGTCTGCCGTTCTCTTCTGCTGCTTGACCATAAGCCTCTCCCTTCGCTGTATATTCATACAGTACTTTCAGATTTTTCCTTTCGCAATCCCCTCCCTCGCTCCGTCCTTTCGGTTTATATATCTAAATTTCTTCTTGACCTGTTTCGTTTAGTTTTCTAAATTTCGCTTCAGCGCCATCGCATCACTGGCGCCAGGCCATCAGGCCGCGCTCTTTACATAACTCAGGATCTTCGCGGCGGATCCCCGGAAACGGGACGCAGCAATGCGACCGGCTCGCCCAGCGGCACAGCCCTGGGTGGGTCGGACAGCGCGAATCAGAAATTCCGCCCCATGCCGGCTCTGGAACCGGCCAGGTCAACGACCTGCACGACCGATAACGCTTACCTGGTGCGCTGGGTGGGCGGGCGTGAACAAGTCATCGCCCAGCCGGATGTGGCGCGTAACGCCGGCCAGAGATACCCGATTTCCTCGATGCGCTTCCACCAGAGGCGCATCCGGGAAGACAACCGCCCGCAGGGCGCAGCAGAAGGGAGAACCGAGATGGACGAGACCAAGCTGAAGTTCCAGCGCCGCATGATCAACGCCATTGAGCGCGGCGACATGTACTCGCTTGAGAACTGGACCACCTACGAGCTGCACGACCTTGAGTTTGCCGCCGAGACCTGGGGCGCGAAGAAGGCCCAGGCGGCAATCCTGAGCGAACTCGATCGCCGCGATTTGCAGGTCAAGCTGTGCGTGGCCACTGCGCGCGATGCGAACCACGTTCGCATCCGCATGCTGAAGACCGGCTACCCGCAGCACGCCAGCGCAGCGCTCGGCATGCGCGTTGCCTCCATGGTCAGCGCCCGTGAGCACGCCGGCCAGGTCGGCAAAGTGCCGCGCCTTCTTGCGCAGCTCCAGGCCTAATCCGCCGCCCTGCCGACGGCAGGGGCTCCCGAGAGCATCACTTCTGCACCTGGGCGACCGGGTGCAGCGGGATGCCAACCAGGAGAACCACCATGGACCAGCAACAGAACGTCGTAGCAGCGAAATGCACCTACTGCGGCAATCCCACCGAAGCCCCGGTGAAGGCAAAGATCATCGACCAGGCCTACGACAACGTGCGCCGCAAGAAGTACGTGCGCACCAGGGAGTTGGAGTTCTGCAGTAGGGCGTGCGCCGGCTACTACCAGATGAGTTGCGAGGGCTGAACACCATGAGCAAGAACGATGGCGGCCCGGCCTTCCCGGTACACGATCCCTTCAATCTGGAACCAGCGAACGTGGACGAGATGAAGGCCTTGGCCTCTGGAATGTCCCTCCGCGACTACTTCGCGGCGAAGGCAATGCAGGCGCTCATACAGAACGCCGGCGGCGATATGTCGGCCCGGCAAGACGTGGCGGTGCATGCCTACGGCTTCGCCGACGACATGCTCGCCGCCCGAAACGCCTAATCCGATCCCCTGGCCCAGCCAGGGCGCATCGGAGAGTGATCGGCAGCTGAGCCGGGCACCTGACTTGTAATCAGGCCGTAGCCGGTTGGAACGCAAGCAGCCAACGCAGACGCCAGGGGGACGCCCCGCGCCGATCACTCCCCGCTGCGTGAGCAGCTCCTTGCAGTTTCCCTCGCATTCGCCCGGCTCCGGCCGGGCTCTTTTTCACGCCCGCATCCGACAGCACACGCCCACGGCGCCCACCGGCAGACACCCGTGGCGGCCGTGTGCTGCCGCATGCCGGCGACACCGAGGAATACCAACATGATCGACCTTCGAGCCCTCTGCACCAAGAAGCTGGCGCCGCCGGCGCCGCTGCCCTACGTGAGCCGCAAGGCCCTGAAGCGCGTCCCCAACGCGCTCCCGGCGCCGACCATCTGCGAGTGCGGCGGCCAGGTCGTGCTGATGAACAACAGCGCCATCTACGGCCGCGAGTACGGCGACTGGCCCTACGTTTACGCCTGCACCGCTGTCGGCTGTGGCCGCTACGTCGGCCTCCACCCGGACACGGACCTGCCGCTGGGCACGCTGGCCGACAAGCCGCTGCGCGACGCCAGGAACCGCTGCAAGAAACCCTTCGAGCGCATCTGGCGCGAGGACTGGATGCGCCGGAAGGAAGCCTACGCCTGGCTGGCCCAGGACATGGGCATCAGCACTGAGGAATGCCACTTCGGCCTGTTCAGCACCCAGCAGTGCGAGCAGGCCAAACAGCTCTGTGACCAGTACCTCGCCGAAAGGGAATAGCCATGCAGCCACGTAGCGATTACCGCAATCGCGCGGCGCTCCGCCGTGCCCAGGCCGCCCTGGATGGCGCAGAAGATCCCGCCTGGGATGAGCCCGATCCCGAACCGGAAGACGAACCGGAGGAGGATGAACCGGAATGACCAACTTCGAGTACATCCGGCAGCAGATCGCCGAGTGCGCCACGTCGAAGGTTCCGCTCTGCCAGATCAGCTATGTGCGCGGCCTGATCGATATGGCCGAGCGCACCCAGGCCATCACCACTGGCGAAAGCATGCGCCTCGGCGCCGATCTGCTCGACCAGGACCACGCCTATACGGACAGGCTTATCGGGAGGACACGATGACCACTCGCCCCGTCACCAGCATCACTGACGAGCAACTGACGGACCTGGAGAGGAGCGATGAGTTCAGCCTCCGGCATATGGCTGGCCCAGTGCAACTGCTGATCGACAGCTACCGAGCCGCCGCCTCGGAAAATGTCTCTCTCCGCGGTAACTGCGCAGGCATGGGCAGGGAGATCAAGAGCCTGCGCGGCTCCATCGCCGAACTCACGGCCAAGAACAGGGCTCTCCGCCACGCCCTGACACGACTGGCTCGTGATGCCCTTGCCGAAGCGGAGGAAAAGCCATGAGCCGCCGTCGCCTCCTCCTCGAAATTGCCGCCGCGGCCGGGGTACTCGGCATCGTCGCCCCCTTCTACGGCTGGCTCGCCTGGGAGCTGATGCCGAAATGAACCCGAAGCGCAAGGCCATCCTGCTCGGCGCCATCGGCGCCAGCGCCCTCTACCTCCTCCTGATGCTCGGCCCCGCTATCGGCGGCCACATCACCGCAGAAACGCCGGCCGCCAGCGCCGGGAAGTGAGCCACCAATGACCAAAGCAGAACAGCGCCGCCAGCGGACCGCTGCGAGACGCATCGCCCGCGCCAAGGAACTCGAATCCATCACCAGCGATGACGTGTTCATCAGCTTCGGCGACGTCGAGCTGATGACCGGCATGAGCAGGGCAACGATCTACCGCCGCATCGCCGCCGGGGAATTCCCCAAACAGGTGCAGCTCAGCGAATCCGAGGCCCGAAATGCGGCCGTCGGCTTCCCCCTGGGCGAGGTGCGGGCCTGGATCAACGCCACCAAGCAGGCCCGCACTGCGGCCTGACCACGGAGAAACCATGGACGACACCATCCTGATCTACCGCGCGACCTACGGCACTCCCGACCAGGTCGCCCAGCTCTATGCGGCCTTCGCGAAAGCCCAGGGAGCATTCGAGCCGATCGCCAAGAACCGCGAAGTCGAGATCCCCATCAAGGACAAAGCCACCGGCGCGCAGCGCGGCTCCTACAAGTTCCGCTACGCCGATCTCGAAGAGGTCAACAGCAAGACGCGGAAGGCGCTCAGCCAGAACGGCCTGGGCACGATGCAATCAATCGGGCGCAGTACCACGACCACCGGGACCTCGATCTACACGCGCCTGACCCACGCCGGCGGCGCCTGTATCGAGGATGAAATCCCTCTCCCCGCGCAAGAAAAACGCGACATCAAGGACTACGGCGCGATCGTGTCCTACCTCCGCCGCTACGCCAAGACCGCGCTGCTGGACATCGCCGCCGACGACGACCTCGACGCCAACGGTGACCGGGACGACGACACCCAGCCGGGCGCACAGGCAGAGCAGCAGCAGCCGGAGGGCAACGGCAAGCCGCCGTACTCCGACGAGAAGCTGGAAAAGATGCTGCCGCAATGGCGAAACCTCATCACCAGCGGCAAGAAGACCGCCGACCAGGTGATCGCCACGGTCAGCAGCGGCAACACCCTATCCCCCCAACAGGTCGAGAAGATCCGCGGCCTGGCCACCGAAGGAGCAACTGCATGATCATCCACAACGTAGTCCAGGGCTCGCCCGAGTGGCACGCCCTGCGCGCGCAGCACTTCACCGCTTCCGAGGCCCCGGCGATGATGGGCGCGTCGAAGTACCAGTCCCGCAGCGACCTGCTGAAGCAGAAGAAGACCGGCCTGACCGAAGAAGTCAGCCCGCACCAGCAGGCACTGTTCAACCGCGGCCACGCCGCCGAGGCCGCCGCCCGGCTGATCGTCGAGGAGATGATCGGCGAGGAGCTGTATCCGGTCACCGCGACCGAGGGCAACCTGCTGGCGAGCATGGACGGCATGGACATGGCCGAGATCGTCCTGTTCGAGCACAAGCTGTGGAACGCCGACCTCGTCGCCCAGGTCAACGCCGGCGAGCTGGAGCCGCACTACTACTGGCAGTTGGAACAGCAGCTGCTGGTCAGCAGCGCCGAGCGCGTGATCTTCGTCTGCTCCGACGGCACCCGGGCCAACTTCGTGCACATGGAATACCGCCCGGTCGCCGGCCGCGCCGAGGCTCTGCAAGCCGGCTGGCGCCAGTTCGCCGCCGACCTCGAGGCCTTCGAAGTCGAGGCGCCCAAGGCCGAAGCCGTGGGCCGCGCGCCGGAGCACCTGCCGGCCCTGCACATCAAGGTCACCGGCATGGTCGAGGCCAGCAACCTGGCCGAATTCAAGGCGACCGCCCTGGGCGTGCTGGCCAAGATCAACACCAACCTGACCACCGACCAGCACTTCGCCGACGCGGCGCTGACCGTGAAGTGGTGCGAGAACGCCGAGGAGCGCCTTGAGGCGGCGAAGCAGCATGCGCTGAGCCAGACTGCCTCGATCGACGAGCTGTTCCGCACCATCGACGAAATCGCCGCGGAGACGCGGGCCAAGCGCCTGACGCTGGACAAGCTGGTCAAAACCCAGAAGGAAGCCATCCGGCTGAAGATCAAGGGCAAGGCCGAGCAGGACTTCCGTGACTACGTGGCGGCCATCAACCAGCGCCTGGGTAAGGTGCAGCTCCCGGTCATCCCCGTCGACTTCGCCAACGCCATCAAGGGCAAGAAGACGATCACCGGCCTGCAGGATGGCGCAAACGGCGAGTTGGCCCGGGCGAAGATCGAGGCCGACAAGTGGGCCACGCTCATCGAGCAGAACCTGGCCAGCCTGCGCGAACTGGCGACCGACCACGCCTTCCTGTTCAGCGATGCCCAGCAGCTGGTGCTGAAAAACAACGACGACCTGGTGCTGCTGATCAACGCCCGGATCGCCGAACACAAGGAGGCAGAGGAACGTCGCCTCGAGGCCGAACGCGAACGCATCCGCGAGGAAGAGCGCCAGCGCCTGGAGCACGAGCAACAGCTGGCCGCAGCCCAGGAACAACCCGCAGCCGAAGCCGAAGCCGAAGCCGAACCGGATCCTGCTCCTGCTGCCCCGGCCCCCGCCCGCGTCTCCGCACCTTCCCGCTCCGCGCCGGTGTCAGCAACCCGCTGGATCGCCCGCATCATCGACAAGAGCGCCTTCATCGCTGCCATCGCCGAGGGCCTGGCCACCGAAGACCTGCTCATCGTCGACCAGCCCGCTCTGGACAGTCTGGCCAACGACAAAGGCCAGGCGCTGAAGCTGCCGGGCGTTGTCGTTGAGCGCGTTCCGGCGAAGGCGGCCTAGCGCTATGGGGTTCGCCATCATCTGCGACGCACGCGCCGGCGAAAGCCTGGGCATCCATACCCTGGCGCTGGTGGATCGCAGCAAGTCGCGGCGCCTCTGGTGGACCAGCGACGACTGGTCCATCGCCATCAACTACCGCAAGCGCGAGGCGGCCGAATTCGCCGCCGCTCGCCTGAAGAAGAACCGCGCCTGCGTGGTTCCTTTCGAGCAGGCCATGCGCACGCTACAGGCACAAGCGAAGGCCATACGCGAGGCCGAGGATGACGACTGGGGCCACCCGCTCGACTCCGGCTACGGCGGCCACGGTCAGTACTGATCCCCCCCCTGGTCCGGCCCCGCCGGCCCAATTCAAGGACATGAGCATGACTAGCATCGACTGGAGCAAGGCGCCCGCGTGGGCGAAATCGCTTTGCTTGAACCCGGCACATGAACAGGCATGGCTTGGCGACGAAGGCTACAGCTACCTGATAGGCAACGGACACATGGTGGAGTGGACCAATGAATGCGCCTTCGACCACAGCGCATTCAAGCTGGTAGAGGCTCGCCCGACCCCGTGGGACGGCCAGGGCCTGCCGCCCGTTGGTACTCGCTGCGTGTTTAGCCTGAGCCAGGGCACCGAGTGGCACAAGGAACTGCGCGACGGCGTGGAGGTGGAAATCCTTGCGCACTACCGCCCCATCGGAATGAGCACGGTAGCCGTGTTCGCGTTCCCCTGCCCGGATGGCGGTGGCCGCGAGGTTGAGCAGGCCGTAGCGGACCGTTTCAGCCCGCTGCCAACCCCGGAGCAGATCGCCGCCGAGGAGCGCAAGAAGACCATCCAGGAAATGCTGGACGTGGACCAGTGCGGCACCTTGAGCCGCACCAAGTTCTGCAACCTGCTGTACGACGCCGGCTACCGCAAGGTGGAGGGCGGCAAGCCATGATCCAGGACGCCAAGCCCATACAGCCCGGCATGCCGACCTTCAACGGCATCACCGTCATCCCGAACTCCGTGCTGCCCCACCGCACCATGGTGGTCAGCCTAGACATCTACAAGATGCTGCGGGAGCACGGCGAAGCCAACGCCGCATTCCCCGTAGCGAAACCGGAGGCCGCCAAGCCATGAGCACCAAGCACCGTAAGGGCGTGCTCTACATCCGCCGGATGAAGCCCTCCGACAGGTCCTGGCGCGTCTAGCGCCCCATCGACCGATCCATCCCTCTCCTCAACCGCCTGCGCCGGCGCCAGCCGCCGGTGCGGCATCCGGGTGCGCGTTCGCCGAGCGCGCTTCGGCGTTTCTCAGGTAGCCATCGGCCAGATCGTTCGCAATGAAACATGGAGGCACGTGGTATGAGCCGCGGCGTCAATAAAGTCATCTTGGTGGGCAATGCCTGCCAGGACCCGGAAACCCGCTACCTGCCCAACGGCAACGCGGTCACCAACTTCACCCTGGCCACCAACGAGAGTTGGAAGGACAAGCAGACCGGGCAGCAGATGGAGCGAGCCGAATTCCACCGGATCGCCCTGTTCGGCCGCCTGGCGGAGATAGCCGCCCAGTACGTCCGCAAGGGCTCGCAGGTCTACATCGAGGGCAAGCTGCGCACCCGGAAGTGGCAGGCCCAGGACGGCACTGACCGCTACACCACCGAGGTGATGGTGGACATCAACGGGAACATGCAACTGCTCGGCGGCAAGCCCGACCAGGCGCAGCAACCGCGCGGCAACCGCGAACCGCCGCCGCGGCCCACCACCCACCACCAGCCACAGCCGGCCGCCGACTACGACGATTTCGACCAAGACATCCCGTTCTGACCAGGAGAGCCCGCCATGTGGTTCCGCAACCTGCAAATCTACCGCCTCACCCAAGACCTGCAGATCGACGCCGCGGCGCTGGAGCAGGCCCTGGCCAGCAAACCGGCACGCCCCTGCGCCAGCCAGGAACCGACCACCTACGGCTTCGCCGCCCCGTTCGGCAAGGGGCCGGACGCGCCGCTGGTGCACTCCAGCCACGGCTTCCTGCTGATCGCCACCCGCAAGCAGGAGCGCATGCTGCCCGGCAGCGTGGTGCGCGATGAGCTGAAGGAGAAGGTCGAGCAGATCGAAACCGACCAGATGCGCAAGGTGTTCAAGAAGGAGCGCGACCAGCTCAAGGACGAGATCGTCCAGGCCCTGCTGCCGCACGCCTTCATCCGCAAGTCCACCACCTTCGCCGCGCTGGATCTGGAGCGCGGCCTGGTGCTGGTCGACACCAACAGCGCGAAGAAGGCCGAGGACCTGCTGTCCACCCTGCGCGAGGCCCTGGGCTCGCTGCCGGTGCGGCCGATCAGCGTGAAGGTCGCGCCCAGCGCCACCCTCACCGACTGGATGAAGAACCAGGCAGCCGGCGGCGACTTCCACGTGCTGGATAGCGCGGTGCTCGCCGACACCCACGAGGACGGCGGCAAGGTCGTGGCCACCCGCCAGGACCTGACCAGCGAGGAGATGCAACTGCACCTCACCGCCGGGAAGCTGGTTACCCAGGCCGCCCTGGCCTGGTCGGACAAAGTCAGCTTCGTGATCGACGACCGGCTGGCGATCAAGCGCCTGCGCTTCGAGGACCTGCTGCAGGAGCAGGCCGAGAAGGACGGCGGCGACGATGCCGCGGGCCAGCTCGATGCGAGCTTCGTGCTGATGATGCTCACCTTCCGCCAGTTCCTGCCCGCGCTCTTCGAGGCCCTGGGCGGCGAGGAGTTTCCGCAGGGGATCGACGGAGTTCGAGAGGAGGCCTCGCCAGCAGAAGACGCCGGCATCGATACCCAAGAGCCCGGCCAGGCCAGCGGCACCCCCAAGGAGGCCGACGCCGACCCGCTGTATCCGGAAGCGGTACGCCATGTCCGCGAAACCCGGCGCGCCTCGATCTCCTCGGTCCAGCGCAAGCTGCTGATCGGCTACAACCGCGCGGCCCGACTGATCGAGGCAATGGAGTTGGCCGGCGTCGTCACCCCGATGAACAGCCACGGCGAGCGCGAGGTGGTGGCCCATGGATAGCTTCTACTACTGCTCCACCACCCCGCGCATCGTCGCCCTGGTGCGCGCCTGGTACCTGCAGCGCGACGTGTTCGAGGCCCAGCGCAAGCAGCTCGGCGAGGCCTTCGGCGCCGAGGCCTCAGTGATGCGCGGCATCGACTCCCAGTACATCGGCGGCCTGAAGCTGCCCCCGGCGCCCGACCTCGACGTGCACTGGCGCCAGCCGGACAACTACGGCTTCCGCAACCTGCGAACCGCCGGCCAGCCGCCCAAGGGCTCCAGCAAGACCGAGCGCGCAGCGATCCGCAAGGAGCACGCCCGCCTGGTCGCCCTATGGCAGGAGTACTGCCCGAAGCGGATCAGCAGCCACAGCACCTGGCAGCAGCTCGGCATCAACACCGGCAACCTGCTGCTGTGCGGCGGCATCATGTTCGAGGTCAGCGGAGCCGCCTACTTCAACCTCGGCTTCCCCATCAACGAGCACGAGCACCTGGCCAAGATTTCCAACCACCAACCCTCCTACGGGTGGATCGAAGGCGCCGAGGAGATCCTCTCCAGCGCCTACTTCGCCGCCCGCGACCGCAAAAACAACGCAGCCAAGCCCAAGGAGGCCGCCCATGCGTAACGGAAACTCCCGCACCGCCGACAAGTTCGTCGCCCGCCTGCCCGACGGCATGCGCGACCAGGTCGAGCAGCGCAGCAAAACCGACCACATCAGCATGAACAGCTTCATCGTCCAGGCGATCGAGGAGAAGCTGGCCCGCGCCGCCGGCGAGCCGGACCTGGTCAGCCACCTCGGCGAGCGCCTGGCGGCCTTGGAGCGGCGCATGGACGATCGCGCCGGGCTGCTGTCGTGACCATCCACCACTGCTCGATCGACATCGCCAATGGCGTGATCCGCTACGCCAGGACGCCGCGTCGCCTGGATGGCCTGCTGAAGGAGGCCAGCACCGGGCGAAGCCTCCCGGGCGAGGAGGTTCTGCGCCTCGCCCAGGACATGGCCGGCAAAGGCTTCGAGGTCATGCCGATCGGCTGCGACCACTTCGACAGCCAGGGCTATTGCCTTGGCCACGAGGAGAAGCCATGAAGCGACCACCCTCCCCCATGCAGGACGAAACGCTCGGGCACATCCGGGCGTTCTGGGCGGAGAAAGGCTACGCGCCCACCGTAGCCGAGCTGGCCGCCGCGGCCGGCGTCCGCCCCTTCGCCATGCAGCAGCGCCTCGACGCCCTCGAGGAGAAAGGCCACATCAAGCGCGACGCCGGCGTCGCGCGCAGCATCCGCCTCCCGTAACCCCTCCTGCGCCTGAATGCCGCGGCTCCGCCGGCGGCACGGCGGCGTTCGCCCTGGAGTACCCATGCCCCCAACCCGCCCGATCCTCCGCTACCACGGCGGAAAGTGGCTGCTCGCCCCGTGGATCATCCAGCACCTCGCCCCGCACCACACCTATGTCGAACCGTTCGGCGGGGCCGCCTCTGTCCTGCTGCGGAAGGCCCGCAGCTACGCCGAGATTTACAACGACCTCGACGGGGACGTGGTGAATTTGTTCCGCGTCGCCCGCGACCGTGGCGAAGAGTTGCTCCGGGCGCTGGCATTGACGCCATTCGCCCGGGAGGAATTCGACGCGAGCTACGGCGAAACGACGGATCCGCTTGAGCGCGCCAGGCGGATGGTGGTCCGCAGTTTCCAGGGCTTCGGCAGCGCCGCGGCGAGCGGTGAGCGCACAGGCTTTCGGTCCTCGTCTGCGCAGTCCGGCACTGCGCCGGCGCTCGACTGGAGGAACTACCCTGAGGCCCTGTCGGCGATCACCGAGCGACTCCAAGGGGTGGTAATCGAGAACCGCGACGCCCTGGACGTGATGGCGCACCAAGATCGGCCGAGCACGCTGCACTATGTCGATCCGCCCTACGTCCACTCCACCCGCAGCACCAAAGTCCGCCACAACGCCACCGGCAAGTCATATCGCCACGAGCTGAGCGACGCCCAGCACCGCGACCTGGCCAAGTTCCTCAAGGAGCTGCGCGGCATGGTCGTGCTCTCCGGCTACCCCTGCCCGCTCTACGACCGCCTCTACCGCGACTGGTACCGCCTGGAGCGCAACGCTCTCGCCGATGGCGCGCGCGATCGCATCGAATGCCTCTGGCTCAATCCGGCAGCACGACGCGGCCTTGCTCAACTCGACATCTTCCACGACACCCGGGAGCCAGCAGCATGAGCAGCCAGGCCGACATCATCAAGCCCGACTCGCGCATCGTGGTCCAGTTCAGCTGCGGAGCCGCCTCGGCGGTCGCCGGCAAGCTAGCCCTTGCGCAGTACGGCGACACCCACGACGTGCAGTTCCTCAACGCCTTCCTCGCCAACGAGCACGAAGACAACCGCCGCTTCCTGGCCGACTGCCAGGACTGGAGTGGCCGCCAGTACACGATCCTGCGCGACGAGAAGTACGGAGCCGACGTGCTCAACGTCTTCCGCCGCGAGCGCTACATGAAGGGCCGCACCGGCGCGCCCTGCACCAAGCTGCTGAAGCGCCGCCTGCTGGATGCCTGGAAGCACCCCGGCGACGTGATGGTGCTCGGCTTCACGGCAGAGGAAGGACACCGCCTGGAGGACTTCCGCGAGCGGAACCCCGACCGCCCGGTGATCGCGCCGCTGATTGAGCGTGGCCTGGGCAAGGAGGACTGCAAAGCCATCATCGCTCGCGCCGGTATCGAACTGCCGGCCATGTACCGCCTGGGCTACGAGAACGCGAACTGCATCGGTTGCGTGAAGGGAGGCGAAGGCTACTTCCGAGCCATCCGCCAGGATTTCCCCGAACAGTTCGAAGCCCTGTGCAAGGTGCAGGACGAACTCGGCCCTGGCTCGTACCTGTTCCGCAACCGCCAGACTGGCGAGCGCTACTCGCTCCGCGACCTCCCAGACGGCCCGATCCGCCGCAACGAAGCCATCCCCTCCTGCTCCTTCTTCTGCGAGATGGCAGAGGCCGACATCATCCACAAGGAACCCGCTGCATGATGATCAAGCGCACCCTGTACCATTTCCACTTCTGCTGCGGCCTGGGCGGCGGCGCCAAGGGCTTCAATAGGGCACGCCCGCGCGTGGGCAACGTCGAAGCTCAGTGGGAATGCCTGGGCGGCATCGACGTCGACCCGGCCGGACTGGCTGACTTCTCACGCCTGGCCGGCGTGCCTGGCACTCTGCTCGATCTGTTCACCCGCGACCAGTACATCGACTTTCACGGAAAGGAACCGCCGCCTGGTTGGCGTGAGGCCACCCCCGAGGATGTGCGCCGCGCCGCCCAGGGCAAGCGCCCGGACGCGGTGTTCATCTCCAGCCCCTGCAAGGGGGCCTCCGGCCTGCTGTCCGAGAAGTTGAGCCTCACCCCGAAATACCAGGCACTCAACGAATTGACTCTGCGCTGTATCTGGCTGATGGGCGAGGCCTGGAAGGACGACCCGGTGCCGCTGATCGTCTTCGAGAACGTGCCGCGTCTGGCAACTCGCGGCCGCCACCTGCTCGACCAGATCAACAGCCTGCTCAGCCACTACGGCTACGCCGTGGCCGAGACCACTCACGACTGCGGCGAGCTGGGCGGCCTGGCCCAGTCGCGCAAGCGCTTCCTGCTGGTCGCCCGCCACGTCGAGAAGGTGCCGCCGTTCCTCTACGAGCCGGAGAAGAAGAGCCTGCGCGCGGTCGGCGACATCCTCGGTCGCATGCCGCTGCCCGGAGACATCGAAGCTGCGGGCCCGATGCACCGCGTTCCGTCGCTGCAGTGGAAGACCTGGGTACGTCTGGCCTTGGTGCGCGCTGGCAGCGATTGGCGCAGCCTGAACGACCTCGCCGTCGAGGATGGACACCTACGCGACCTGGTGATCGTGCCGGAGTACCGGTCCGGCTACATGGGCGTGCATGGGTGGGACGACACCGCCGGCACCATCGCCGGCCGCTCCGGCCCCACCAATGGAGCGTTCTCGGTCGCCGACCCGCGCTACCGCCAGGCTTCGAACTGGAACCACGGCCAGCAGTTCGGCGTGATCCGCTGGGCCGAGTCCTCGCCGACGATCCCCGGGCAGACCATGCCGGGCCAAGGCACCTTCAGCGTCGCTGATCCTCGCCCCAACTGGGAGAAACGCCACAGCAGCAACTATCGGGTGATCCGCTACGACCAGACCGCAGGGACCATCATCGCCGGCGGCAAGGGTGTCCAGGGCGGCCAGCAGTCAGTGGCCGACCCACGCATCCTGCACCGCGGCAAGGGCGACAACTACTTGACCGGCGGCCACTACGGGGTGATCGGATTCGACCAGCACTCCGGCGCCATCGCGGCCAGCTCCCGCTACGACAGCGGCCGATTCAGCGTCGCCGATCCGCGCATCCCGGCAGCAGACGAACGCCTGACCTGCATCATCCGCAGCCTCGACGGCACCTGGCACCGCCCCTTCACCACGCTGGAAAAGGCCGCGCTACAGAGCTTGGTCGAGCCCGAGGAGTACCTGGTGCTCGACGGCATGAGCGACAAGGACTGGAGCGAGCGCATCGGCAACGCCGTACCACCCAAGGCGGCTCAGGCGATTGGCGAGGTGATGGGAACGACCCTGCTGCTGGCCGGCATGGGTGAAACCTTCATGCTCAGCAACACCCCGATCTGGGTGCGCAACGTGGCGGTAGCGCTCAGCGTCGCCCAGGCAGCAGAAAACTAGCCCCCTAGAACCGGAAAAGCCCCCTCCATTTCTGGATGAAATGGAGGGGGCTTTGCGGAGAGCACGGGATTCGAACCCGTGAAGGGCTTACGCCCTTACCGATTTATCAGGTCGGCGCGATCAACCACTCTGCCAGCTCTGGAAAGCGCAGGCTTTCCGCAGATGGCGAAGCCCGCAAACTATATGCGAACTAGCAATATAATGTCAAGTAGCCATCACAGGCTGACCAGTAGCACTGGACCGTCAGCTCTCCATCAAACAGAATACTGTTTATTTATACAGTATTAGCCATGCACTTCGACATCCGCCCTATGCGCCGTAACGGCAAGCCCATCCCTCGCCGAGAGTTCGACACCGCGGTGCCGTTCCGGGGAGACGTCTACATCCGGATGGATCAGCAGTCGCCCATGGGCCGCCCGTCGCTGATCGCCGAGACGTTGAAGACGGCCCCGAATGCGCTGGCGCTCCACCCGCTATACGACGTCCAGGTACACGGCATGGCCACGAACGCCCTGGTCATCACCGGCGTCGAGTTCATCGGCAACACGGTCTACGCGCAGTCCTGGCACTGCATGGTGCCAGCACGGTAGGGCTATTTGCGCACGACAAATGCGTCGAATTCACCGATAAGCGGGAAATCATCGAACTCCCGTCGGCGTGCCAGCCACTGCAGCGTAGGTTCCCGGTCAAGCTTCTCGTTCCCGGCCCGCATGATAGCCACCAGCGTTCCTGTCACCCGATAGCGCCCACAGTCGGGGCAGTTCAACGCAGCCCAGTCTCCGCCGGCAGGCAAACGCTCGGCCTCTTCGCTACAGATAAAGCACTCCATCGAACACCTCCACTCCGGCCCCGCGCCGGAACATCTGAACCTACCTCAACTCGATATCACCGCGCCAGTAGGCGCAAGGAACGCTCATGCCCGCAGAAAACGAGCCGCTGGCCATCGCCGGCGTGAACCCCAAGACGCGCGAGTGCACCCTCATCGCTCGGCGCCACCCTGACGACGTGATGGAGGCCCTGGCCGCCGGCTTGGTCGTTATCCCCATCACCGCCGAGCAAGCGCGCTGGGCCTTCGGCGAAATCATTGCCGAGCCGTTCGAACTCGCCAAAGCAGGAGCGCCGTCATGAACCAGTTCGGCACCGAGAACATGGCCAGCCGTGCCCGCGCCGCCGGCATTTCCCCGAACACCGTGCGCGCCCGCGTGCGGTCGGGGATGACCGTCGAGGAAGCCCTGGGGCTGCGCCGCAAGCGAAAGCCGGCGACCGTCACCTTCGACCTGGCCCTACAGCACCACATCAACCAGCGCACCGTCCTGAACCGCATGCAGAAGGGCATGAGCCTGGAGGAGGCGCTGACCACGCCGCTCAACGAATCCAACTCCCGCAAGGTGCCGCGCGAGGACCTGATCGCCGAGAGCTGGGGCTGCCCGGCCGACGACGTGATCCGCGAGCTGCGCGCCGAGGGCAAAAGCATCCGGGCCGTCGCCGAGATCGTCGGCGCAAGCGTCACCTGGACCATCAAGCGGATACACGCTCTGGAGAAATCAAAATGACGGAACGCCCCATCTTGTTCAGTGGGCCGATGGTCCGCGCGATCCTGGAAGGCCGGAAGACGGTCACCAGGCGCCCGATCAAACCGGCACCGATCGGCATTCCAGCTCCACCACCAGCAATTGCTGGCGGCTCTTGGACCTGGAAGGGCCTGCCGCTGCTCGGGCGGAAGGAGGAAATGCTTTCGCAGTGCCCCTACGGCCGGCCAGGCGACCGCCTGTGGGTACGCGAGAGCTGGTGGCAGGCTGGCGACTGGCAGGCAACCTACCCGGAAGACGACACCGGTGCCTGGTTCGGCAGCAAGCGGATTGTCTACTCGGCCGACGGCGCCCCGCCGAACGAGCCCAACCGCCACTACCCGAGCGGCTTGCGCAACGGCGCCTATTCCGCAGCGGAACCGAACAAGATCTGGCGCCACCGCCCAAGCATCTACCCGGGCCAGCCCTTCCCGATCCCCGGCGCCAGGCTGGTGGAGCCGCCGCGCTGCCACGGCGAGCCGATGCGCCTGGCTGGCCCGGCTGGCGCCCGGCATTGGGCCTGCAGCCGGTGCGCCAGCACCGCGCCGCTGGAGGGGAAAGCATGACAACCCCACCCCTGATCAGCAGCCAGCGCTTCCTCGACCGCCAGGTCGTCCTGCACAAGGCTCGCGCCTTCAAGGTCTTCATCGTCCGCACCCTGGACCTGGAACTGCGCGGCCGCCGGTACCGCATTCTCCTCGACGGCCACCACAACCTCGCCGCGGCCAAGCTCATCGGCGCCGAGCCGACCTGGCGCGGGCCGCCGCCGAAGATCCAGCGCATCCAGCGCCGCATGCCGCCGGCCGACTTCGCGCGCCAGATGATCAACAACCTGACGGACAGCGACTGGTACTACGTCGACACCGGCGAGGTGGTCGACGAGCTGCTGGCCGCGGAGAAAGCCCCGTGAACCGCCCGACCTACTGCCGAAGCACAGGCCTGCGCATCGGCACCTGCACCTGCCTTCGCTGTACCCCGACCAAGCCCACCGAGGAATAACCCATGACCGAACAACAGGCCTGCGCCCTCTGCGGCGCGGAAGGGCACACGGCTGCCCAATGCCACTGGAACGGCCCGGGCGCGCTGGAATCCATCCGGCTCCCGAAGCACGGCACCACCATCGCCCTTGAGGAAATGCTCGCCGGATACCCGCCGGACGACCGCGAGTATGTTCGCGACGTGATCGAGGCCTATGCCGATATCCAGGCGCGCAAGGCAGTGATGCTGTATAGCGGCGCCGGCCGGCAGAGCGACGCCTGCGACTGGCTGGAGAACCTGGAGGGGGATGCTTGGGCAGATGCATGTGAAGAGATCGCGACATCGGTACAGAAGCACACCGAGCAGGCAGAGGGCGCGCAGGGGGAGCGGGAGCGCTTCGAAGCATGGTGGAATGATCCGGCGCAGTGGGAATTGCGTAAGTCCTGTGCCATGGGCTGGGGCGAGAAAATCTGGCGGGCGGCACAGGGCGCCCTGGCTGGACAGGTACCGGAGTGGAGCAGCGCCAAGCCCACTGTCGAAGGGGCCTATTGGGTTCGCGGCAATGGCCTCAATGAGCCAGCGGTGATCCTTGTGAAACTCGATCAGGGTGAGCTGTGGTGCAACCTGCACATGAACAACACCGAGACCGACTTCGGATACGGCTACACCATCGCTCAGTTGAGCAGCGAATTCGAATGGTTCGGGCCGCTCGCCGCCGCGCCTCAGCCGGCAGGAGGTGAAGCGTGATCTACCGCTTCCTGCTGCGCATCACCGAGTGGCTGGAGCGGCTGATGAAGCGCAGCCCCAGCTACAGCCGGAACGACCCGGAGTGGAACGAACTGCAGAACGAGGTCACTGCCCTGAAGCGTGACCTCCGGAAGAAGGGAGGCAGGGATGGACGCGATCATCAGTGACTGCGGCCTGTACCGCTCCAGCGCTAACCCCCCATTCAGCACCACCCCACTCCAACATCGCCGGCCAGCATCAGTCAGCCGGCGCGATGAGGTATTGCCCATGGAAAGCGAAATCCTTTCCGATGAGGAACTGGCCGAGATCACCGGCTACAAGGTCAGAGCCTGGCAGCGACGCTGGCTTGATAGTCACCACTGGGTTTATGTCGAGAGCCGCGGAAAGCGTCCGCTGGTTGGGCGCCTCTATGCCCGGATGAAGCTCGGGATAGTCCCGCCGCAGGTAGATTCTGCTCCGCCGCCCAAGCCCAAGCGCGGCCCTGACTTCTCACGGATCAACGAATGAGACCCCGCAAACCAGAGAACCGACACCTCCCCATCAACGTCTACCAGCGCAACCGCAAGCGCAAGAACGGTAAGGTCTGGACCAGGTACTACTACCGCACGCCTGACGGCAAGGACATCCCGCTTGGCGCCGACCTGAACGAAGCCCGGCGGAAATGGGCGGAACTTGAATCCACAGCCATCCCGGGAGAGGCAACGCTGATGCGGTCAATCTTCGACCGGTATGAGCGGGATGTCATCCCCAAGAAGGCCGCGCGCACCCAGGCGGACAACAAGTCGGAGATGAAGCGTCTGCGCCGAGCATTCGATGAGATGGCCATCGAGGACATCACGCCGTCGATGATCGCGCAGTATCGAGACGCCAGGGAGGCCAAGACTCGGGCTAACCGGGAAATCGCCCTGCTCAGCCACGTCTTCAACACCGCCAGGGAATGGGGGCTATGCCAGCAGGCCAATCCTTGCCTTGGGGTGCGAAAGAACAAGGAGAAACCCAGGGACTACTACGCCAACGACACAGTCTGGAAGGCCGTCTATGCGCAGGCCTGCCATGAGTTGCGAGACGCCATGGACCTGGCCTACCTGACTGGCCAGCGCCCTGCCGACGTGCTCGGGATGCGCAAGGATGACATTGTCGACGGCTACCTGCTGGTCATCCAGGGGAAAACCGGCAAGCGCCTGCGTATTCAGGTCGAAGTCGATGGCGAGCAGAACTCGCTCGGGAAGCTGCTGAAGCGTATAGAACAAGGGAATGAGGGGCTGCTGTCGCCGTTCCTGGTGCTGAGCCGGAACGGCAAGCGGGTGTCCTGGCCAATGCTCAGGAATCGGTGGGATGAGGCCAGATCAAAAGCGGCCAGTGAAGCTGAGACGAATGGTGAGCCCGATCTTGCAGTGCGCATCCGGCAATTCCAGTTCCGCGATATCCGACCAAAGGCGGCGAGTGAAATCCGGGACGTGGCCGACGCGAGCGTACTGCTGGGGCACTCGAAGGAGGGAATTACAGAGCGGGTTTATCGCCGAGTGGGCGCCGTTGCGAAGCCGGCGAAATAGGAAAGATTCTGGAACGCGTACCAGAACATACCGTTTCACGTGGCTATCTGGAGCGCAAATAAAAAGCCCCGTAGACCTTGATCTACGGGGCTTTCATGTTGGAGGCTGAGGTCGGAATCGAACCGGCGTTCACGGATTTGCAATCCGCTGCATAACCACTCTGCTACTCAGCCTTTGAACCTGGCAAACCGCATTGCGATTCGCTGCAATTCTGTTAGGTCTGGCTCTCTTTCAAGCTCTAACCTATTGATTACACAGAGTTTTCATCGCCCTGCGCTTTCGATGGCCGGGATTATGGACTAATGGGACAAGGCTGGCAACACCTGAGATTAAATTTCTTCATGACCCGGCTGGCGGCAGGAGCCTTTTCGGCAATCCACCCCAGGCTAAGCCTGAGGTGCTGGAACGTCTTGCGTATCAGAAAACGAATAGGCCTCACACGAAACCATTGAACTCCGGTTGGCGCGCAGAATTCATGCCGAAGGCCATGTCCGCAAGGACATCTTTCTACCAGCTCGTACAACATCCATCTGCAGCTATTACCAATGGCAACCACAAGACTGTCATCGGGCGTAGGCCTTTTCCTATTTGCCCAAAGATGCAAATGATAATCTGTAGCACTAATGACCGATTGTTAAATTGCCCCGATCGCTTCGGCCGACTCGCGCCCCATTCGCGAAGCGGGTCCAATCGCCATGCCCCATGCTCCTGACGATCTCGACGCCCTGCTCAAGACCCTATCCCAATGCCTGCCCGGGCTGGATGGGAGCATAGAGCCCGTTCGGGACGATCAATTGCACTGTAGCAGCGAGGGCAACCCGGCACGCATCGCCGCCCTGCAGGGCCGCGACTATGGCGTCGCGGTCGCACAGCTTGCCGCGCGCGGTGTTGATCAGGTAGGCGCCGCGCTTGAAGTACTTGAGCGTATCGGCGTTGATCATGTGCTCGGTCTCCGGGTGCAACGGGCAGTTGAGAGTCACTACGTCGCACACCCGGGCCAGGCTTTCCAGGCTGTCGTGATGGGTGAGGTTGAGTTCCCTTTCCACCGCTTCGGGCAAGCGGTGGCGATCCAGGTAGTGCAGCTTCACGTCGAACGGCTTGAGCAGGCGCAACACGCGCAGGCCGATGCGCCCGGCGGCGACGGTGCCCACGTGCATCCCCTCCAGGTCGTAGGAACGCGCCACGCAGTCGGCGATGTTCCAGCCCCCCTGCACCACCTGGTTGTAGGACGGGATGTAGTTGCGCACCTGCGAGAGGATCATCATCAGCACGTGCTCGGCCACGCTGTTGCTGTTGCAGTAGGTGACCTCCGCCACGGTGATGCCGTGGTCCATCGCCGCCTGCAGGTCGGTGTGGTCCGAGCCGATGCCGGCGGTGACGATCATCTTCAGCTTCGGCGCCCGGGCGATGCGCTCCGCCGTCATGTAGGCCGGCCAGAAGGGCTGCGAGATGACGATCTCGGCGTCGTGCAGTTCACGGTCCAGAACGCTGTCGGCGCCGTCCTTGCTGGACGTCACGATCAACTCGTGCCCCAGCGACTCCAGGTATTTGCGCAGGCCCAGTTCACCGCTGACGCTGCCCAGCAGGGTACCGGGCGTGAAGTCGATGGCCTCGGGGGTGGGCAGGGTCTGCCCGTCGGGGTAGCACTCCAGCTTCGGCAGGTCGTCGCGGGCGTAGCGAGTGGGATAGCCATCTACGGGGTCGTCATAGAGAACGCAGATTACTTTGGCCACGTGAGTCTCCTTGTTATTGGGTTGCTCGTTCCTGCCGTGTCGGCTGACCGGTCAGGTGCGGCCATCATGGTTCGGGCGTTCATGGGCGATCCAATCGTTTGGCTGGATCACCTGATAAGGCCCGGTTATCAAGCGCACGTGCTTTCAAGCCGGCTGTGCAGTGCCAAGGAGCCCGCTGGGCAATCGGCGCCAGGCCATGGCGCAATCTGGAGCACGTCGCCATTTGTTGGTGCAGGTGCTACCCGCCTAGGCGCTGTCAGTCGCCCTGAGGCCCGCCAGCGGCGGCGCTTCCAGCCGGTCGGCCGGTAGCTGGCACAGGCATTGCCTGGTTGACCCCGGGCGATCAACGTCGATCGCCCCACTCACGACAACGACGCCGTGCAGCCCCCGTGACAACGGAGGGCTGCATGGCGTTTTTGCTTTTCAGGGGCGGAACGGCCATGGCGGAAAAGACGATTCGGAGCGTGTGTCCCTACTGCGGCGTCGGCTGCGGCATCGTCATGCAGGTGCGGGACGGCCGCGTGGCCAAGGTGGCGGGCGACAAGCAGCACCCGACCAACTTCGGCCGCCTGTGCACCAAGGGCAGCACCTGCAGCCAGGCCATATCCGAGTCCGGCCGCATGGAACATGCCTACCGGCGCGACGACAGAATCCGTGAGCCGGTGCGCGCGCCGATCGCCGAGGTCATAGGTTCCACAGCCAAGCGTCTGCGGAGCATTCTCGACACCCATGGCCCCGACGCCATCGCCTTCTACGTGTCCGGGCAGATGTCGCTGGAGGCGCAGTACCTGGTCAACAAGCTGGCCAAGGGTTATGTCGGCACCAACCAGATCGAGTCCAACTCGCGCCTGTGCATGGCCAGCGCCGGCAGCGGCTACAAGCTCTCCCTCGGCGCCGACGGCCCGCCCGGCTCGTACCAGGACTTCGACAAGGCCGATGTGTTCTTCGTCATCGGCGCCAACATGGCCGACTGCCACCCCATTCTCTTCCTGCGCCTGATGGACAGGGTCAAGGCCGGGGCCAGGCTGATCGTCGTCGACCCGCGGCGCAACGCCACCGCCGAGAAGGCCGACCTCTTCCTGCAGATACGCCCCGGCACCGACCTGGCGCTGCTCAACGGCCTATTGCACCTGCTGCACGCCAACGGCCACACCGACGCACGGTTCATCGCCGAGTTCACCGAAGGCTGGGAAGACCTTCCCCCCTTCCTCGCCGACTACACGCCGGAACGGGTCGCCGAACTGACCGGCCTCGATCCCGCCGCCCTGCGCCAGGCCGCGCAGTGGATCGGCGAGGCCGGCGCCTGGATGAGCTGCTGGACCATGGGCCTGAACCAGTCGACCCACGGCACCTGGAACACCAATGCCATCTGCAACCTGCACCTGGCCACCGGCAAGATCTGCCAGAGCGGTAGCGGCCCCTTCTCCCTGACCGGCCAGCCCAACGCCATGGGCGGTCGCGAGATGGGCTACATGGGGCCGGGGCTGCCAGGGCAGCGCTCGGTGCTGGTCGAGGACGACCGGAGCTTCGTCGAGCGGACCTGGGGTGTCCCCGAAGGCACCCTGCACACCCGCCTGGGCGGCGGGACCATCGCCCTGTTCGAGGACATGGCCGCCGGGAAGATCAAGGCCTGCTGGATCATCTGCACCAACCCGGTGGCCAGCGTCGCCAACCGCGGCAAGGTCATCGGGGGCCTGCAGGCCGCGGAACTGGTGATCGCCCAGGACGCCTTCCTCGACACCGAGACCAACCGCTTCGCCGACGTGCTGCTGCCCGGGGCACTCTGGGCCGAAGCCGAAGGCGTGATGATCAACTCCGAACGCAACCTGACGCTCATGCAGCAGGCGGTGGAACCGCCCGGGGAAGCCATGGCCGACTGGCGCATCATCGCCGAGGTGGCCTGCGCCATGGGCTTCGCCGAAGCGTTCTGCTACGCCTCGGCGCAAGAGGTGTTCGAGGAGATCAAGCGCTTCCACAACCCCAAGACCGGCTATGACATCCGCGGCGCCAGCCACCGGCGCCTGCGCGAAACCCCGCTGCAATGGCCATGCGCCGATACCGAAGGCGACGACCGCGCGCCCATCCGCTACCTCAACGACGGCATCAGCCAGAAACCCAGGCTCAGTGACGACGGCTCCTGCCCCCGCCTGGCCTTCCCCACGCCCAGCGGCAAGGCGCAGTTCTTCGCCCGGCCGCACCTCGACCCGGCGGAAATGCCCGACGCCGACTATCCCTTCGTGCTCAACACCGGCCGCCTGCAGCACCAGTGGCATACCCTGACCAAGACCGGGAAGATCGCCACCCTCAACAAGCTCAACCCCGGCCCCTTCGTCGAAATCCACCCGGAAGACGCGGAAGACCTCGGCGTGCGCGACAAGGACCACCTGGAGATCCGCTCCCGCCGGGGGCACGCCGTATTGCCCGTGGTAGTGACCGACCGGGTGCTGCCCGGCGGTTGCTTCGCGCCCTTCCACTGGAACGACCTGTATGGCGAGAACCTGGCGATCAACGCCGTCACCAGCGACGCCATCGACCCGCTTTCGCAACAGCCGGAATTCAAGTTCTGCGCCGTCAGCCTGCGCCGCGTCGAACTGGTCGACCACCAGTTCCTGGAAACGCCCGCGGCTCGCAGCCACGCGGATGCTCCCCACCCCTTGCCCGAGGAAATCGATATGGCCCCTGTCGATGCATTCGCCGCCCTGCTCGGTGTGTCCGGCACGACACCGCCGCCTTTGAGCGAGCCCGAACGCGCCTACATGAGCGGCTTCATCGGCGGCTTGCGGATCACCCCGAATGCGGGCGTCCCCACCCTGCCCTCCAGTGCGCCCCTGGCCATACCGACGCGGCTCTGGCTCGACGGGATGCTGGCCGGCATGTTCAGCCGGGCCAACCAGCAGCCGGTGCAACTCGAGGCCCCCGTCCAGCAGTCGCTACCCACCCCGCAAGCGGCGGACGCGGCCCCTGTCACCCTGCTCTGGGCTTCCCAGACCGGCAACGCCGAGGCCCTGGCCGAGCGCGTCGCCAAGCGCCTGGAAACCGTGGGATGCAACGTGGAACTGGCCGCCATGGACAGCTACCCGGCGGAAAAGCTCGGCAGCGTGCGCAACCTGGTACTGCTCAGCAGCACCTTCGGCGACGGCGACCCGCCGGACAACGGCCGCAGCTTCTGGGAAACGCTCAACGCAGGCACGCCGGACCTGGCCCACCTGCGCTATTCCGTGCTCGCCCTGGGCGACCCCAGCTACGACCAGTTCTGCCAGCACGGCAAGAACCTCGACCGCCGCCTGGCCGAGCTGGGTGCCAGCCGCCTGGGCGCACGCCTCGACTGCGACACCGACTTCGAGGAAACCGCGGAACGCTGGCTGGGCGAGCTGCTGGCACAGCTGGAGCCCGGAAAGCCGGCCGCCAGCACGCCCCCTCCGACACCTTCAGCAACGCCGGTAGCGATCGGCAAGGAGCATCCCGTGCCCTTGCGCCTGGTCCTCAACCGGCGGCTGAACGGCGACGGCGCCAGCAAGGACACCCGCCAGTTCGCCTTCGCCCTGGACGACTCGGGCCTGCAGTACGAAGCCGGTGACGCTCTCGGCGTCTGGCCACGCAACTGCCCGGAGCTGGTCGAGGAAGTACTGCTGCTTACCGGTCTGAACGGGGAGCAGTCCGTGACCGTCGCCAAGGTCGGCGACATGCCCTTGCGGGCAGCGCTTGCGGACCACTACGAGATCGCCCGGCCCAGCGGCGAAGCCCTGGCCCTGGTCGCCGAACGCAGTGGCCAGGCGGAACTGCGCGAACTGCTGGGGCCGCGCAAGGCCGAGCTGAAGGACTGGCTGTGGGGACGGCAACTGGCCGACGTGTTGCAGATGTTCCCGGCGCGCCACGACGCCGGCGAGTTCCTCGGCGCCCTCAAACGCCTGCAGCCGCGCCTCTACTCCATCTCCTCCAGCCCCAAGGCCCAGGCCGGCGAGGTCCAGCTGACCGTCTCGAGCGTCCGCTACGGCCGGCGCAAGGGCGTAGCCTCGACCTACCTGGCCGACCGGGCCGGCGAGTCACGGGTACCGGTCTTCGTCCAGGCATCCCGGCACTTCCGCGTGCCGGAACAGGGCGACCGGCCGATGGTGATGATCGGCCCGGGCACCGGCGTGGCGCCGTTCCGCGGCTTCCTACACGAACGCCGGGCGCGCGGCGATGGTGGACGCAACTGGCTGTTCTTCGGCGAACAGCATGCGGCCACCGACTACTACTACCGGGACGAACTGGAAACCCTGCACAAAGACGGCCTGCTCACCCGCCTGAGCCTGGCCTTCTCCCGCGACCAGGCGGAAAAGATCTACGTGCAGGACCGCATGCGCGAGCACGGCGCCGAGCTTTGGCGCTGGCTGGAAGAAGGCGCGTACTTCTACGTCTGCGGGGATGCCAGCCGCATGGCCAAGGACGTCGACCAGGCACTCCGAGAGGTGGTCCAGGCCCATGGCGGTCTCGACGAGGAAGGTGCCGCACAGTACCTACGCTCGTTGAGCGAGCAGAAGCGCTACCTCAGGGACGTCTATTGAAGCGTATGTCCGGGAGACACCTGCCTGCCCGCAGCCAGTCCATCACGCCCCTACCGACTCGCCCGTGATACGGGCTTCCCTCCCCAACGGAAGAAGAGGCGAAGTCCGCTTATCAGGCGGATGATCTCGCCCAGGGTGGCGTCGTCGAGCACCACCATCAGGCGTCCCAGCAGGGCCGCCGTGAAAACCTCCCGCAGCGAGCGGGAACGGGGCGGGCCCTCCCCTCAAGCCCTTGGCCCCCGCTCGCCGCCGGCATGAGCGGCTGCCTCCGGCTAGGTACCGCGCTTCAGCAGCAGCCTCTCGATATGCCCGATGGCCGCCCGTGGCTTGAGCTTTTTCGGGCAGAAGGCGATGCAGTTGTAGATCGAGCGGCAACGGAACACGCTGAAGGGGTCGTCCAGCGCCGCCAGCCGCGCCTCGGTGGCCGTGTCGCGGGAGTCGGCGAGGAAGCGGTAGGCATTCAACAGGCCCGCCGGGCCGATGAAGCGGTCCGGGTTCCACCACCAGGACGGGCACTGTGTCGAGCAGCAGGCACACAGGATGCACTCGTACAGGCCATCCAGCCTGGCCCGGTCTTCCGGCGACTGCAGCCGCTCGATGGCTGGTGGTGGCTCGTCGTTGATGAGGTAGGGCTTTATCCGTTCGTATTGCCTGTAGAACGTCCGCATGTCGACGACCAGGTCCCGTATCACCGGCAGGCCGGGCAATGGCCGTATGACGATGTCCACGTCGCCCCGCAGCGGCCTGATCGACTGCCCGGATGGCAGTTGCCCGCCGTGGAGCAGGGTCGAGACGCTGGTGATGCAGGCCAGGCAGTTGGCGCCGTTGATGTTCATGCCGTCGGAGCCGCAGACGCCTTCGCGGCAGCTGCGCCGGTAGGTCAGCGTCTGGTCCTGGGTCTTCAGGTGCTCCAGCAGGTCGAGCACCATCATGTCCTCGCCCGGCTGCAGGTCGTAGGTGTAGTCCTGCAGGCGCGGCGCTGCATCCTGTTCCGGGAGATAACGGTAGATACGGACTTTCATCTCGCTCACCTCCGGGCCGATCTCCAGTGTGGACCTTCCAGGCGACCTGGCCGGGCCTCTGTCGGCAGCCCAGGAATTATACGACTCATCGATATGAGCAGCACCGGCAGAGGCGCCGAGTTGCTGGCCAATGGCAAGCTATGTGATGATTAGTATCGATTCTCATTTACCAAAAGACTCTGATGGCCGCGGGACACCACCCAGCGGCGTGGTGACTGTCTGTGAGTTCATCTGCCTATGCCACCCCTCCATCACTGGAGACACTGTACTGCGACCATCACGGCTGGCTGCAGGCGTGGCTGCGCAGGCGCCTGGGGCACGCCAGCGATGCCGCGGACCTGGCCCACGACACCTTCCTGCGGCTGATCGGCGGGGCCAGCCAGCCGCGCTTCGCCAGCATGGCCGAAGTGCGCGCCTACCTGCGAACCACCGCCAAGAACCTGTGCATCAACCTGTGGCGGCGCCAGGAAATCGAACGCGCCTGGCTCGACACCTTGGCGGCGCTGCCGGAAGAGCAGTGCCCCTCCGCCGAGCGGCAGGCCGCGGTTCTGCAGGCCCTGGAGGAAATCAGCTGCATGCTGCAGACGCTGTCCGCCAAGGCGGCACGGGCCTTTACCCTCGCCGTGGTGTGCGAGATGACCGACGACGAGGTCGGCGCGCAGCTGGGGGTTTCCGGGCGCATGGTGCGCAAGTACGTGGCCCAGGCCATGCTCGCGTGCCTGACATTGCGCGCCGGCGAGACGGTTGCCGCGTTGCGCCAGGAGCCGCTCTACTGATGGCAAGCCCCGGTCACGAAAGCCCCCTGCCCTCGCACGCCGTGCTGGAGCAGGCGGCCTACTGGTACGCCACCCTGCGTGACGGCCAGGCCAGCGCCCAGCAGCGCGCCCACTGGCAGGCATGGCTGGGCGCGGATCAGATGCACGAGCAGGCCTGGCGTTATGTCGAAGGCGTCAGCCGCAACTTCGAGCCGCTGCGTGGCCGGCCCGACACGCACCTGGCTGCCGATGCGCTGGGTATCGCCGCCGAACGCATGCATTCGCGTCGCCGGCTGCTGACCGCAATGGCGGCCATCGGCACTGGCACCCTGTGCGGCTGGCTGGGCTGGCGTGAAGCGCTGCTGCCGCCCGGCCTGATGGCCTGGGGCGCGGATTACCGCACCGCCACTGGCGAGCAACGTGCATTGACCCTGGCCGATGGCTCCCGCGCCTGGCTCAACACCGCCAGCGCCATCGACCTGGCGTTCAGTGCCCAGGCCCGCCGCGTCACCTTGGTGCGCGGCGAGGTGTTCATCGCCACCGCCAAGGGCGCGCGGCCCTTTTACGTCGAGACCGAACATGGGCGCCTGCAAGCCCTGGGCACGCGCTTCAACGTGCGCTGCGAGGGCGAGCGAACCTGGCTGGCCGTCTATGGAGGCGCTGTGGAAATACGCACTGCCAAGGGCCCCGTCCGCGTGCTGAAGGCCGGCCAGCAGGCGCATTTCAGCGCCAGCCGCATCGGTGACAGCCAGGCCGCCGACGCGGCCCGTGAAGCCTGGACCCAGGGCTCGCTGCTGGCCGACAACATTTCCCTGCGCGAGGTGGTGCAGGAGTTGCGCCGCTATCGCCACGGCCACCTCGGCGTTGCCGATGAGGTGGCCGACCTGCGGGTGTATGGCAACTTCCCCATCCAGGACTCCGAGCGCGTGCTGCGCATGCTGGCCTCGGCGTTGCCGATCCGTATCGAACAGCCCCTGCCCTGGTGGGCGAGCATCGAAGCCCGGCGCTGAGCAAGGCGGGCAAAAAAAATCGGAAAAAGGTTCCGGGTTTCGCCTGCTCGCTGGTTTACCCAGTGAGAAGACGTGAAACATCGCCGCATCGGCGCCTTGAGGGGCCGTATGGCATCGGCTGTCGAGGGTCTTCGCTCATCAACCCTTGTCCCCAGAGGAATGCCGTCCATGTCCCTCCGCTGTCACCCGCACGCTGCCCACCCGGGTGTTGTCGCACACGCTTTTGCCCTGCGCCCGCTGACCCTGGCGCTTCACCTGGCGCTATCGGGTAGCGCCATGGGCCTGGCCGGCTGGTCGCCGGTCGCCATGGCCGGGGACAGCGTCGTGGCTAGCGCCGAGCGCAGCTACGACATTCCCGCCGGCCCGCTGGCCAGCGCGCTCACGCGTTTTTCCCGTGAGGCAGGCGTGTACCTGGTCGGTGCCGGCAGCGTGGCCGAGGGCGTGACCAGCCCGGGCCTGCAAGGCAGCTACACGGTGTCGGACGGCCTGGCCGCACTGCTTTCCGGAACCGGCCTGGAGGCCGTTCAGCAGGCCGATGGCAGCTATGGGCTGCAGAGGGCGCCAAGCGCGGAGCCCTATCGCCTCGCTCCCGTCATCGTCAACGCCCAGGCGGTAGCGGACGACCCCTCCGCCTCGGTGGTGACCCGGGAACTGTGGGTCGGCGGCAAGGTGGCGACCAACATCCAGAATACCCCGGCCTCGGTTTCCGTCGTGACCCAGAAGGAAATCGAGCAGCGCAGCGCCAACACGACCGAGGAAATCCTCCAGTACACCCCGGGGACCATCACCGACTACTACGGCACCGATGACCGCAACGACTACTTCCTGATTCGCGGCTTCCAGGCCACCACCTACCGCGATGGCCTGACCCTGGGCTCGATGCGCGGCGTGCGCGAGGAGCCTTTCGCCTATGAGCGCGTCGAGGTGCTGCGCGGCGCCAACTCCACGCTGTTCGGCCCGGCCGACCCGGGCGGCTCGGTGAACTTCGTGACCAAGCAGCCGCGTTTCAACAAGTTCGGCCAGGTCTATGCGACCTACGGCTCGTTCAACCACATGGAGGCCGGCCTGGACACCGGCGATGCGAACGAAGACAAGACCCTGGCCTACCGCTTCACCGGCAAGTTCCAGGACAGCGATCGCGAATACGACCACTCCCAGGACGACAACAACTTCCTGATGGGCGGCCTGACCTGGGCGCCGACGGCCTATACCTCCGCCACCCTGGTGGTGGATCACCTGCGCCAGGACAACACGCCCAACAGTGGCGGTTACCCGATGGACAGGGAGTATGACCGCGACAAGTTCTTCGGCGAGCCGAGCTACAACTTCCACGACGTCGAGCGCACCAACGTCAGCGCCAACTTCACCCATGATTTCGACAACGGTTTCACCCTGCGCAGCAACCTGCGCCACAGCGACCTGAGCGATGAATACGGCTATGCCTATATCAGCGACGCTGCCGGGCATACCGGAACCCTGGTCGACCGTGGCTACCTGGGTTCCGACAGCGAAGCCGAGCAGTTCAACGGCAACCTGATGCTGCAGTACGACGCGCGCTTCGAGAACATCGATAGCAGCAGCATCGTCGGCGTGGAATATCTCGACTCCTCTGCCAAGAACGTTTCCGTCTATGGCTCCGCCGACCCGATAGACGTTGCCAACCCGGTATACCGCGGCGTTTCGCCGGCCATCGTCTACCAGGACAAGGACCAGGACAGCACCATCAAGTCGGTGTTCCTGCAGCAGAACCTGTCGTTCTTCGAGCGTTTCATCGTCACCGCCGGCATGCGCAACGACTCCATGGACGTTTCCGAAACCGACCACCTCTACGGGGTCAAGTCCTCGGACAGCTTCTCGGAAAACTCTTTCCGCGGCGCGTTGACCTATATCGTCAACGATGAGGTTTCCACCTACGTCAGCATGGTGGAGTCGGTTTCCCCGCCCGAGGTCGGCGTCACTCCGGAGCGCGGCACCCAGTACGAAGTGGGTGTGAAGTATTCGCCGCAGGAGATGAACGCGCTGTTCTCCGCTGCCGTCTACCAGCTGACCCAGGACGATGTCGCTACCGCGGTCGTGCAGCCGAACGGCGTCATCGACCAGCAGACCGTGGGCTCGCAGCGCGTGCGTGGCCTCGACCTGGAGGTCAAGGCCGAGCTGACGGAGAACCTGAGCCTGGTCGGCGGCTACTCCTACATGGACACCGAGGTGCTTCGCGGTGCGCTGCAGGTATGGGCCGGGACGGGTTACGAGGTCGTGTCGATCAAGGGCAACCAGCTCGTCTCCGCACCCAAGCACTCGGCTTCGCTATGGAGCTATTACAGCGTGCCGGGAACGGATGTCAGCGTCGGCCTGGGCGCCCGCTACACAGGGGCCTACTATTTCGGCGACTTCAACAATACCGGCAAGAGCGATGCCACCACGCTGTTCGATGCCGCGTTCAACTACCGGCTCCTCAAGGACACCGACCTGGCCATCAACGTCAGCAACCTGTTCGACGAGCAGCATGTGGTCGGTCGCGGTAGCGCGGACTACTACAACCCGGGCCGCGAGATCACGGCCAAGGTGAGCTACAACTGGTAAGGCCGGGACGCGCTACCCGATCGACTCCGCTCGGGTAGCGCGCCCGGCTTCAGCAGGCGCCCCGCTTGCCTTCCGCGAACAGCTACTCGCGAACGACCTGGGCCCCCGCTTTTCTTTCCAGCCTGCGGGCCATTGCGTGGAAGAACACGCAAGCAAGGCCGGTGGCGGCCATGACCTGGCACATGGCCGCCGGCGTCCGGTCGCCCAGGCTCCCGACCCAGGCGCTGCACAACGCCCCCAGGGCGAACTGGCCGGCCACCGCGAGGGCCGCCACGGCGCCGGCCCTGCCTGGGTAGAGGGCCATCAGGGTGGCGATGCAGTTGGCCCCGAAGAGGCCGGTGCTGCCGACGTAGAGCACGACGAAAGCGACGATGGCCGGCAACCCGCCGAGGCCGGTCATACCGCAGAACAGCAACCCGGCGCTGGCCACCAGGGTGCTCGCCGCGCCGGCGGCGATCATCCTCCGCGGCCCGGTGCGGGGCACCAGCCTGGCGTTGAGCAGCGTGAGCGCTATCACCCCGGCGATATTCGCCCCCACCAACCACGAATACACCTGCGGCGATACCTGGAAGTAATTCATGTAGACGAAGGGCGATGCGGTGATGAAAGCGAACATGCCCGCCAGGGACAGGCCGTTGCACCCCACATAGGCCAGGGCCAGAGGTTCACGCAGGAGATGCCCATAGGCCCTGAACGCCTGGAGGACGGAATCGCTGCGGCGCTCGGGGGCCAACGTCTCCTCCAGGCGCGCCAGGGAGCAGAGCAGGCAGGCGCCGCCGAGCACGCAAAGCACCAGGAAAATCGCCCGCCATCCCTGCAGGACCATGAGCAGGCCACCCACGATGGGTGCCAGCAGCGTCGCGCCCATGGTGATCATGTGCATCAGCGACAGGGTCCTGGCGGCCTGGTTCAACGGGAACAGGTCGCGGACGATGGCCCGGGCCAGGACCGCCGAGGCGGCGCCACCGAGGGCCTGGAGAAAGCGCCCGGCGAGCAGTTGCTGGATGCTGCCGGCGAACATGCAGAGCAGGGTCGCCGCCAGGTACAGGGCGATGCCGCCGAGCAGCAGCGGGCGGCGGCCGTAGCGATCGGAAAGCGGGCCGTAGGCGAGCATGCCCAGGCACAGCCCGAGCAGGAAGATGCTCAGGCTGAGCTGCACCTGGGCGCTGTCGGCGGCGAGCCCCCGGGCGATGGCCGGGAGCGCGGGCAGGTAGGCGTCGATGGACAGGGGAACGAATGCCGTCAGGGCGGCCAGAAGGACCAGGGGTGGTCCCGGGCGGGTTGTCATGCAGACTCCGGAAGCGAATGGACGCAAGGCTGGCCGCCGCGCAACCGACGGCCGTAGCAGGCCCGTTATCAGACGGAAGCGCGGGGCGTCTGCGACGGGTACTCGCCGAACAGTTCCCGGTAGCTGCCAGCGAAATGGCTCAGGTGGAAGAAGCCCATTTCCGCGGCTATCTCGCCGACGTTGAAGTCCGCCGCCGAGGTACTGATCAGCCGTCGGCGGACCGCATTCAGCCGGATGTTCCGCAGGTATTCGACGGGGCGGATGCCAACCACCACCTGGAAGCTGTTCTGCAAGGTCCTGCGGCTGACCCGCAGTTGCTCGCACAGGTCGAGAATGCTGACGGGCGTGTCGGCGTTGGACAGGGCCAGTTCCTGGCTCCGCTTCACCAGGTAGGCGCTGACAGCGAAGTTGCTGCGTCGCCCCCTCCTCTCGTCCCAGGCATTGCTGAACAGATCGAGGAAGGTATCCAGCAACGTATCCTCGAGCATCTTTTCCGAAGCGCTGCCGACCGTCCCTGCCCGTTGCAGCAAGCTTTCGAAAACCGGCTGGATCCTTTGCTGAACGCGCCGCAGCACGCCGTCGGACACACCTATCTGCGGCATGCTTTTCAACAACTGGAGCTGCTCGCCGGAGAGCTCGAACGCGGCCAGCCGCGCGAAGCGAACGGTATCGACGTTCACTGCGAAGAAACGGGTGCCTTCCGGCGCATGCAGGAGGAACTCCTCCCCATCGCGCAGCAGTACCACGCTGTGGGCGCCGACTTCGTGCCCCTGTGACACCGGGGCCCGTCCGGTCCCCAGCGACATCGCGATGCAAAAGCGCCCCCTGGGTGCCTGGCCATGCTGCACGACGCGTTTGTCCAGGACCTCCTGGAAGATCTGGAAGCGCTCCGCCGAAACCTGGCGCAACTCGCTGGAAAGGCAACCTCGGCCCAATTGATCATAGGTTTGGCACCACCCCGGAATGGCGCCGGCATGCTGCTGGGAATCAGTAAAGGAACGAACTTCGGCAAACATGATCAGCGCTCCTCTGAGCCATGGCTCTCATGGTCAACCCACAAGGCGATTGGGTCATCCCTGACGCGGCACTTTCCCTCAAACCGCATCGAAGCCCAGGACCAGCTCCGAGCCCAGAGCATGCAACCGGTATTCCCCGAGGCGGATATCCAGCGGTGGCAACAGGGCACCGGAAAGCACCACCTGCCCAGCCAGCAACGGCCTGCCATCGGCCAGCAGACGACGCAGCAGCCAGCACAGGTTGACCAGCGGTGTATCGGCCCGGTCGGCGCTATCGCCAGCGCCCAGGGTTTCGCCATTGCGCTCCAGGCGGTACGCCACCTGCGCGTGGCGCCCGGGATCGAAGGCCTGCCACGGGCCCAGGCAGTACATCGCCGCCGCAGCATTGTCGGCCAGGAAAGCGCCGGCTTCGAAGCTCCAGTCGCGCCAGCGGCTATCGGCGATCTCGAAGGCCGGGGCAACCCCGTCGATGGCATCGAGCAACTGCTCGTCGCTGTAGGCTCCGGGGGCAATGTTCCGCCCCAGCCGGAAGGCCATCTCGACCTCCAGCTTGGGCTGGATCAAGTGCACCAATGCGACCCTGCTGTGCGGCGCCACGCGCATGCCGCTGGTCAGTGCACCGTAGACGGGCTCGCTCAGGCCGAAGCGCGCTTGCGCCAGGGCGCCGGCAAAGGCGACCTTCCAGCCGCTCAGCGTCTCACCTTCCTCCAGCCGCTCCTGCAGGGCTGACCACTGCAGGCCATAGCCCTGCTGCACCGCCAACGCCTCGGGGTCGGACAGCGCGGGCAAGGCCATCGCGATCAGCCTTGCCCGACGCAGCTCGGTCAGGAGGTTATCGATGCTGTTCATGACAGCTGCCCTGCCAGCTTGGCCAGCACGGCCTCCAGGCGCTCCGGCGTGGTGATCGCCGCCACGAAGCGGTCCGGGCGCACCACCACGATGCTGTCGCGGGCCTTGCCGAACCAGTCCGCCAGCCGGTTGTCCACGTCCTCCACGCTGATTACACCGTCTGCACGAAGCGGTTGGCCACGGTTGCCGCTACGCGAGCGGTTGACCTGGACGAAGCACGTCTCCAGGCGCTCCCAGAATGCCCGCGTCTCGGTGCTCAGCCCCTGCGTCGGGTCGGTGCGGAAGCCGATCACCGAGTACCAGGGCCCGAGAACCTCATCCAGGCGCAGGCGCTCTCCCGCAGCGTTCTCGACACAGGGCTGGATGAACAGCTGGCCGACCAGGTCGCCCTCCTGCACGTCCGGCCGCTCGTGGTGTACCAACCCCTTGCTGATGGTCGCCCTGGGCTTGAACTTGAACTCGACCAGATGCGAGCGCAGGTTGTCGACGGTGCCGACCGCCTGGAACAGCCAGTCGCGCACCCCGGCCATCAGCGGGTTGGTCAGGCCGAGCACCGCGCCCATGTTGTCGGCCAGGGCGATCAGGTCGGTGGCATGGCCACGGCGCTCCTGGTCGTAGGTCTCGATGATCGAGGCCTTCGCGCGGCCCTTGAGCACCGCGGCCAGCTTCCAGCAGAGGTTGGCTACGTCGCGCAGGCCCGAGTTCAGCCCCTGCCCGGCCCAGGGCGGGGTAATGTGTGCGGCATCGCCGATCAGCGCCACCCGCCCGGATACGAAGCGCTCCGCCACCCGCGAGTTGTGGGTGTAGGCGCGGATCCGCACGATCTCCAGCTGATCCACCGCATCGCCGATGTGGCCACGGATCAGCCGGCGAATGTTGCCCTCCTCGCACATCTTCGTCTCGTCCTCGCCCTCCAGCAGCATGAACTCCCAGCGGCGCTGTCGGTACGGCAGGTAGATGCACACGAAAGGCCGCTGCGGGTCGGCATGCAATGCGGTGTAGGGCGCATCCAGCGTATCGTTGGCGGCATCGACCACCACCCACTTGCGCGGGTGGGTCAGGCCGACCAGCTCGATGCCGAGCTGCTTGCGCACGCAGGAGCGGCCACCGTCGGCGCCGATCACGTACTGGGCGCGCAGCTCGTAGGGCTCGCCGGCGGCATCCTTGACCTTGAGCGTGACGCCCTCGCCGTCCTGGCGCAGCTCGAGCATCTCGTGCCCCTGGCGCAGGTCGACGCTTTCGCGCCTGGCCAGCTCGTCACGCAGGGTGCCCTCGAGCAACTGCTGCATGAAGATGTTGCGCATCGGCCAGCCATAGTCGGCGGTGCTCGGCTTCACCTCGGCGAAGCACACGCCGCGGGTGTTGTAGTAACGCAGCGGCACGTTGGCGATCATGTCGCGGTGCGCCACCTCGGCGACGCCCACGGTCTGCAGTACCCGCAGCGCCTCGTCGTCCATGCCCACTGCCCGCGGATAGGGCAGGATGCCTTGCGAGAGTTCCAGTACCACGCAGTCGATGCCGTACAGGCCCATGTAATGGGCAGCAGTGATGCCGTTCGGCCCGCCGCCGACGATCACGACCTGAGTATTCTCCCGTTTCATGCTCTCTTCTCACCGCTGTCTTATTGTTGTCGTTCAGGCAGACCTGCCAGGTAGCCAGCCACGACGGCGTTGAACCTTTCGCTCTGGTCATCGTGCACGTAATGGCTGGCGTCGGCGATCTCTACCGTACGGATATGGGGGTTGGCCTCGCTCATCGCGGCCACGGTCGCCGGGGGCAGAAAGTCCGAACGTCCTCCGCGGATGAACAGGCTCGGACAATCCAGCGCCCTGATCGCCGGCCAGAGGTCGGTGGGCGCGATGCTCAGGCGCGCCTGGGCAATGCCCTGCTGGTCGTGCCGCCAGGTGATCCCGTCCGGGGTCTCCCGCATGCTATGGGCCAGCCGGGAGGCCAGCCCCTGCTCCGACAGCCCAGGGCGAGACCTGCGCCAGAACGCCCTTGCCGCGTCCCAGTCGGCGAACAGCAGCGGTGTCTCGCGCATCTCGCGGCGAATCCGCTCGGCACCATCGCCCGCACTCGACGAACCGGGGCCTATGTCCTCGATAACCAGCGCCAGCAACCGTCCCGGGTGCTGCCTTGCATATTCCAGTGCGTTTGCCCCGCCCAGCGAGTGGCCGACCAGGATGAAACGCTCCAGCCCGAGGTGGGCGACCAAGTCCTCCAGATCCCGGACATAGGCCTCGGTGCGATAGCTCGAAGGTTCGGCCCAATCGCTCAGGCCACGGCCACGCTGGTCGAGCGCATGGCAGCGGAACCCGTCGCCCAGGGCGCTGGCCAATGGCTCCCAGGTCTGCGCATAGGCGCGCAGGCCATGGAGCAGAACCACCGGAACGCCATCCTGGCGCCCCCAGCTCAGATAGTGCAAGCGCAGGCCGGAGCGATTGGTGAAGAACTGGCTTTGCGTGGACATCGCTATCCTCCCACAGCTTGTCATCAGGTCAGGCCGTTGTCGCCCTGGATGTCCTCTGCACGCAGCCCGCCCAGCCGGGCGCGCAGCCGGCCACGGGTGGCGAAGGCCCAGATGACGATGACTTCGTCGGCGGCCGGGCCGTCGCCGAAGGAGACCGACACGGTGTCGTAGTGGGAGCGCACGTAGAGCGCGTCCTTGTGCGCCAGCGGCACGTCGATGGTCGCCCCGGGGGCACCGCGCTTGCCGGTGGAAGGCACCCAGGACTTGCCACCGCCCAGCGCCACGCGTACCGGGTCTGCAGCCGGGTTGGTCAGGAACGCGTTGCCGTGCTCGTATTCGCCGTTGCTGCCCACCAGGCAGGCCTTGCCGTAGCTGACGATGGCGCGATCGCCGGCCAGCTCGCGGATACGGCGGCCGAACTCGTGGCCCAGCTCCGGCGAATTCTCGATCAGCTCGGCCAGGCTTTCGCTGAAGCGCCCGGCATAGGGGTTGTGGATGGCCGCGGCGATGACGTATTTGAACAGCGGTTCACCGTCGGCCAGCTGGCCACTCTCGTTGGCCAGGGTTTCCTCGGCGAAGCTGTACCATTTGCGGATGTGGTAGTTGGAAAAATTGCTCGGTTTCATTGGAGAGCGCTCTCAGAGTGGGTCGAGATGGATGTTGCGACTGGGCGCACCGGCCGCCTTGAAGCGAGCCTTGGCCCGCTCGTCGTCGTGGTCGGTTTCGAGGAAGAACTCCAGGCGGTTGCCGTCGGGGTCGTTGAAATACACGCCGTTGCCGATTTCGTGATCGGTGATCTTCACCACCTCGACGCCCTTGTTCAGCAACATGCCGTAGAGCTGGCGCAGGGTGTCCATGTCGCCGGCGATTTCCAGCCCGTAGTGCTGCAGGCCCAGGCCACCCTGGTGGGCGCCGGGCGCGGCCTTGATCAGGGCGATATCGTGGTGCTTGCTGCCGAACGCCATCATGATCCAGCTCTCGCCACGGGCCGACTCATGCATGCCGAGCACATCGGCGTACCAGCGCGCCGAGACGTCCGGGTCGCTGACGAACAGCGACAGATGGGTACGAACGACTTCGAATTTCATCGCGTGCACCTCACTTCTTGTTGATGACGGATTGGTGTCCCGACTTGATCTGCGCCACGGCAGGCGTCCACAGCACGTCAGCGATCTCGCTGAACTCGCGCCACTGCTTCTGCCAGCTATCGCCGCCGTTTTCCGAGGTGAACAGATGGCCGTACTTGGTGCCGGCCACGATCTGCCGCGGGTTGGCCGGGTTGAAGGCGATCGCCCAGACACAGGAGTTCGGCTGCTGGGGCAATGGCAGGATTTCCCAGCTCTCGGCAGCGTCACGGGAGACCAGAACCTTGCTGGTGGTGCCCGGCGTGCCGTCGGAGATGCTCAGGTAGAGGGTGTCCTCGGTGCCGGGCGGTGCGTTCAGCACGCGGGCGTAGTAGAGGCCGAAAGCCTCCTTGGCGACGATCCCGGTCCAGCTGGCGCCTTCGTCGAAGCTGCGGTAGATGGCGTTGACGCAAACCACCACGATCACCTTCCGGCCATGGTTGGGCAACACCACGATGTTGTGGATGTCGGAGTTGTAGTCCCACAGCAGGCGATCGTCGATGCGCTCGAAAGTGTCGCCACCGTCGCGGCTGTGGAACAGGCCGCCCTCCTCCAGGCCGAACCAGACCTGGTTGCGCTCGGTTGGATCGTAGGCAAAGGCCAGCAGCCGCGGACGGCTGACCCCGGCGCAGAACTCGGGGATTTCCACCGGAACGCGATACCAACTCGCACCACCGTCCAGCGTGCGCCAGAGCACGGCCCGCGAGGGCGCGCCGGTGCCGACGAAGATACGCTGCGGGTCCTGGGGATCGACTGCGACCTTCCATACCGTCTGCCCATTGAAGGGCGAATCCACCAGCGCCCAGGTGCCACCGACATCGCGGCTGACGATCAGGCCGATGTCCGCACCGGCGTAGATGACTTCAGGCGCCGCCGGGCTGACGCTCAGCGAACGGGTGATGGCATCGAACTCCAGCGGCTGGCCGAGGCCCAGGCGATGCCAGCTGTGGCCCTCGTCGGCACTGCGGATGACGGCCTGGCCGACGGTCGCGACCAGAAAGGTTCCGTTACTCATTGCTGCAACCTCCTCAGATGAAGATGCCGCGGGTCAGCCCGCCGTCGATGCCGATGGATTCGCCGGTGACCGCGCCCGCCTTCGGCGAAGCGAGGAAACCGATCAACCAGCCCATCTCGATGGGCTGCAGGGTGCGGCGGATCGGCGTGGCATCGATGTAGCCCTGCTCGACCTGCTCGGGCGTCTTGCCTTGCTTCAGGCCTTCGCGCTCGTACAGCTCCTGGATGTGCGGGGTGTCGACCACGCCGGGGTGGATCAGGTTGACGGTGATGCCGAACGGCCCCAGTTGGTCGGAGAGGGTCTTGGTCATGTGGGCGATGGCCAGGTTGCGCATGCCGGACAATACCTTGCTGCCGCGCCCGGTCAGGCCACCGATGTTGATGATGCGGCCGAAGCCGCCCGCCTTCATGTGCGGGGTCACCGCCTTGGCACAACGGAAGTAGCCGATCACCTTGGTGTTCAGGTCGGACAGCAGCTCGTCGTCGCCGGCGTGCTCGATGTCGTTGCGCACCACCCCGGAAGGCGCGGCGGCGCCGTTGACCAGGATGTCGATGCGGCCGAAATGGCGCTTGGTTTCGCTGACCATGTCGGCCACCGCCGACATGTCGTTGGTGTCGCAGTACAACGGCAGTACCTCGTTGCCGGTTTGCGCACTGATTTCCTCGGCGGCCGGCCTGAGGTACTCCATGCGCCGGGCGCAGATCACCACCTTGCAGCCTTCCTCGGACAGGAAGCGCGCGACCTCCTTGCCGATTCCCATCCCGCCACCGGTGACGATGGCCACACGGCCCTGCAGTTCCAGATCCATGTTCGCTCCTCTTGTCGTTGGTTCGTCAGGCGAGATCGACGAAGACGCTTTTCGTCTCGGTGTAGGCGTCGATCACGTTCTTGCTCATTTCCCGGCCCCAGCCGGACTGCTTGTAGCCACCGAAAGGCGAGGCCGGGTCGACCACGTTCCAGCAGTTGATCCATACCGAGCCGGCCTTGAGCGCGGCGGCAACGCGGTGCGCCGAACGCAGGTCGCGGGTCCACAGCCCGGCGGCCAGGCCGTAGGGGGTATCGTTGGCGCGCAGGACCAGTTCGTCGATGTCCGACCAGCTCATCACCGTCAGCACCGGGCCGAAGATTTCCTCGCGGGCGACGCAGGCCCGCTCGGCCCGGTCCAGGAAGACCGTCGGCTCGATGAAGTGCCCCTTCTCCAGGTGCGCCGGACGCTGGCCGCCGCAGATCAGCTCGGCGCCCTCCTCCCGGCCACGCTGCAGGTAACCGTTGACCGTCCCCAGCTGCCGTTCCGAGACCAGCGGCCCCATGCTGCTGCGCGGGTCCAGGCCGGGGCCGAGCACATGGGCGCGGGCATGCCGGCGCAACTCGGCCAGCACCTGGTCGAGCACACTCTCGTGCACGTACAGGCGGGAACCGGCGGTGCAAACCTGGCCCTGGTTGTAGAAGATGCCGTCGGCGGCGCCTTTCGCCGCGCGGGCGATGTCGGCGTCCGGCAGGATGATGTTCGGCGATTTGCCCCCCAGCTCCAGGGAGACCTTCTTCATGTTGCCGGTGGCGGCCTGGGCGATCAGCCGGCCGACCTGGGTCGAGCCGGTGAAGGCGATCTTGTCCACGTCGGCATGCTGCGCCAGCGGGGCGCCGGTGCGCACGCCGAAGCCGGTGAGCAGGTTGACCACGCCGGGCGGGAAGCCCGCCGCCTCGATCAGTTGCACCAGGCGCACGGCCACCAGCGGCGTCTGCTCGGCGGGCTTGAGCACCGCGGTGCAGCCGGTGGCCAGGGCCGGGCCGAGCTTCCACACGCACATGGTCAGGGGGAAGTTCCAGGGTACGATCAGCGCGCAGACACCCACCGGCTCGCGCAGCGTGTAGTTGAGCATCGGCGTGCCGCTGGCCGGCGACACCGGCAGCGTGCTGCCCTCGATCTTGGTCGGCCAGCCGGCGAAATAGCGCACGATATTGGCCGCGCTGACCGCCTCGCCGCGGGCATTGGCAATCGGCTTGCCGTTCTCCAGGGTGATCAGTTGCGCCAGCTCCTCGGCATGCGCGTCGATCAGCTCCGCCAGACGGAACAGCAACAGCCCCCGGCGCGCCGGAGACTCGCGCCGCCAGGGCCCCTCGAATGCCGCGCGGGCGGCAGCCACCGCGGCGTCCACGTCCCGCTCGTCGCCCTCGGCGACTTCGCACAACAACGCCTCGCTGGCCGGGTTCTCCACGGCGAAGCGGCGACCGGCGGCAGCGGCCTGCCAACTGCCGCCGATATACAGGCCCTGGGGCTTTGCCAGGAACTCGCGTACCGCGGGTAAAAGTTCGATCTCGCTCATCACGCGCTCCTCAAAGCTCCATCTCGATCAGGCAGGGCCCTGCCGAGGCGACGGCGTCGGCCAATGCACGCTGCAGCTCGGCATTGCTGCGCACGCTGCTGGCCGGCACGCCATAACCCTTGGCCAAGGCCTTCCAGTCCACCCGCGGGCGATCCAGCTCGGTGAGCGCCAGGGCCTGGGGGCCGAGTTCGCTCAGGCCGAAGCGGCGCAGCTCGTTCTGCAGGATCGCGTAGCGGTGGTTGGCGGCGATCAGGATCACCACCGGCAACTGCTCCCGGGCGATGCTCCACAAGGTCTGGATGGTGTACTGGGCACTGCCGTCGGACTGCAGGCAGAACACCCGGTTGCCGCGCTCGGCCAGCGCCGCGCCGAAGCCCACGGGGATACCCTGGCCGATGGCGCCGCCGGTGTTGGTCAACACCCGATGGCGTGCCGCGTTAGCCGAAGCGGTGAAGAACGGGTAGCCACAGGTGCCGCCCTCCACCGAGACGATGCAATCCTCCGGCAACGCCGCGGCGAGCACCCGGCCGACCGATTGCGGCGTCAACCGCTCCTGCGCGGCGGGCAACTGGACACCCACCCGCGCCGGCACGAAGGCCGGCGCATCGAGCACCTCGGCCAGGGCTGCCAGTGCACCGCTGACGTCGTCGCCAACCTCGGCCAGGCAGAGCAGGCGGTCGCGCTCGGCCAGCCGGGAGGGAATGCCTTCGTAACCGAAATAGCTGATCGGCTCCGGCACTCCGGCGCAGACCACGGCGTCGTACTGGTTGAGGACTTCGATGGCCACCTCGGGGAAGTACGGCAGCCGGTCCAGGTCCGGCAAGCCACCACCGCGGTAGCTCAGGCGCGGGAAGGTCTCGGCGAACAGACGCACGCCGGGCAGGCCGGCAAGGCGCCCCGCCGCTTGCAGCCCGGCGACGGACAGCCCTTCGTCACCGACGATGAACACCAGGCGCTTGCCGGCGCGCATTTGGCGCGCAACAGCCTCGACCTTGTCGCTGGCTAAGCGTCGAACCGGCGGCGTCGGCCTGGGGAAAGCGTCGTCGAACACTATGTCGCGCGCCTGCAGGTCCATGGGCAGCACCAGACTGGCGACCTGGCCACGCGGCTGCCAGGCAGCCTGTACGGCACAGAAGAAATCCTCGCCGATGCCGGCGGCACGGCGCGAAGTACGCACCCAGCCGGACACGGTCCGCGCCAGGGCCTCGATATCGCTGGCCAGCGGCGGGTCGTAGTTGACGTGCCAGGAGGCGTGATCACCGATGACATTGACGATCGGGGTGTTCGCACGACGGGCGTTATGCAGGTTGGCGATGCCATTGGCAAAGCCGGGACCGAGATGGGTCAGTGTCATCGCTGGCTTGCCTGCAATGCGCCCGTAACCATCGGCGGCGCCGGTGCATACGCCTTCGAACAGCGAAAGCACCGGTTTCAGCGCAGGCTCCGCGGCCATGGCGGCGACCAGTGGAATCTCCGTGGTTCCAGGATTGGCGAAGCAGTATTCGATCCCGCTGGCCGCGGCGGCCCTGACCAGCAATTCGGCACCATTCATGTTTCTAGCTCTCGACTGGGTTGGTTGCGAGTGATGAGATTTATTGCACAGCGAAAATCAACCAACAATATTTTTTGATAAAAACTCTCAAAATAAGAGACAAATGAGATTTTTTGAGCGCTAATATCCGCCAGGAGAAGGCACCCTTTCCCAAGCCACCGATCTCGTGGCGGCAAGGAAAGGAGGCATGCCAGCACGGGCAGTACTCTTGAAAGCCCATGGCTGCTGCCCAATAGTGCTGCCAGCGAACCCGGCGCCGTCGTCCGCCCCGACATGGACGACGGCCCAGCAGCCCCGGGAGCCCGGGTACCGAGAAAGGAGCGCCATGAGTAGCTTGAGCAAGATGCTGAACGTGCTGGACCTGTTCAGCCCGCAGAACCTGCAACTGGATACGGACACCATCGGCGAGCGCATGGGTTTGTCCCGCGCAACCGTCTACCGCTACGTGAAGGACCTATGCGAGGCGGGCCTGCTCACCCGCGTGAACGCCGGCAGCTATGGCCTGGGCCCGCGGATCATCGAGCTGGACTGGATGATGCGGCAGTACGACCCCATCCTGGTGGCCGGCCGCGAACTGATGCACGGGCTGTCGGCGCAGACCGGCCTGGCGGTGTTCGCCAGCGTCTTCTACGACGGGCACATCATCAACACCTACATCACCGAGCCCGACGAGACCTACCGCTTCGCCTTCGGCCGCGGCCACCCGCTGCCGCTGTTCCGCGGCGCGCAGTCCAAGGTGCTGGTGGCCTTCCAGCGCGGGCGCAAGCTGCAGCGGCTGTTCGAGGAGAAGATCGCTAGGGAGCCGGGCAATACCTACAGCTGGTCGGAATTCGCCCGCGCCGCCAAGCGCATCCGCAAGGACGGCTACTGCATCACCCACGACGAGCTGAACCGCGGCCTGACAGGCATCGCCGCGCCCATCCTCGGCGCCGACGGCAAGGAAGTGCTGGGCAGCATCTCGGCGGTGGGGTCCACCGAAAACTTCAGGCTGCTGCGCCAGGAGACGGTTACCGACATGGTCATCGACACCGCCCGCCGCATCGCCAGCAACATGCTAGAGGCCGACGGCCAAGGTGGCTGAGTGCGGAGTTGCGCTTACTTGACCAACTGATTGCATTCGACTTGACCAAGCATTTGCATCGGATCTGACCATCACACTGCGTGGCCATGACTGGCAGAGAATGACCCGAAGCGGTCGGTGAGCGAAGGCCCACGGGCCAAAAGCTGCCAGACGACTCAGGGGCATGCCCAAGTTCCGCTCGGCAGATGGATTTACGGCGTATGTGCTTGAGTTCGCAGGCGCACCCGCAACCAGAACACGCATTGAAAGAGCATCAGTGGTCTTCCCTCCTACTTTGAGGCTCTGAGTCATGAATGTGCCTGGCCAGATGCTCAGGGTTCGGCCAATCATTCCTAGATTTTGGCAGCACAATCTTAATTCCTTCATACTGCCAATAATCTGTATCTCTCATATCACTGGCGAGACGAACAGTCATCGTGCCAGGATCAATCCACAGGCGCCCCAGATCGAAAAGTGTGTGGATATCCGATCTCAGAAGCAATCCATTGTCAGTGCGGTTTGTATGGATACCCCGATAAGGAACGATATGGGCGGCCTCAAGCACATCGACCGTAGAACATCCCGTGACTGCGCACCTCTCTCCGTACGCGGCCAGCATCAGCGAACGGAAATTGAATTGCCCTTGCCGCATCGCAACCTGCATCAACACTCGCTTTCGACCATCTAGTTCGCCATCAATCGGCGTTACCTCAATCGAGTCGACCTCCCGACGAGCTAGTATCGCAGCATGTGCAATCAATGTTTGCGGCGCCTCGTATACCTTCCCAGCGCCTGAAGAGTCATACTCCAACACCCAAACTCCATGAACCTCAGGAACATAGGGTTCGTACCGAACATTTTTTCCGAAGGACGTTTTGAAAAGCTTGTCGGCAGGGTGGCCAGAATCACTCCTTCGCCCTTTTTTTACACCTTGATAATGGGCCCTAATATCACTGTTAACTGACATTTTCTCCATGTCGGGCCGGATATTTTTTGAGTTGAACTGCGGATCTCGCATCCTGATCAGCGCCCTCACTTCTGCCACTGACACAGGACGTCCTAGATCAAAAACTGCGTCTCTGACGAGCTCCCATCTCACCCTCCCATATCTGCCTTGTCGGCCCCATGAGCGGGCCTGGATCTTGCCAATAATCCTCTCAGCATGCACCTTCGAGTCGATGCTTTCTTTAGTTTGCCGGGGTTGCTGCCTATCAGCTTCATAGATGCTGATTGCAGCATTTACATCCTCCACAAAATATCGCCAGTCGACTGAACGTTCGTGCAGATGGTCCGATAAGGAGCCATTCGGGAGTTCTGAGTGTAACTGGTAAGTCTCATCGCCTAGAACGATCCCTGCCCCCACATAACCATGACGATTGACATAGGCAATGACCCAATCGCCTGCAGCAAGTTGATTCAGGATTACGTCTCCACGATCTCCTGGCTGGCCCTCGAAGCCTGCTGTGATGACTTTGCGATCCAGATTTTGTGACCACCATTCAGTAGTGGCGGGTAGGCCGATGTTGAAGATGTAATATGCCAATTGCTGCCTCCATTCAATTCTAGTTTCTGAAACGACGCCAACTGGGGACGAATGGATTGGTGGGGAACCACCAGACGCGTAGTTTACAAACCGCCCTATCGTCTTTGATTCAGTAGACACTCGTTGATCGATTTTGACCGGTTTCTGTCAGTTGCCATTGGTCGCTTTGGGTCGGAAGCTGCCGCCGGCCAGGCGCAGCAAGCAGCCGAGTGCCGACCTTTGCGAGAGGGATGATGTCACCTCTACAATTGTCTCCATACCTAACGCCCATTCTCGTGGACTTAGGTTACCCGCCAGGGTTTGTACTTGGCCGTTCTGACGTCTGAGTTTCGATGTGTACGCCATAAGGGGTCTCATGTGCGCAATACACATTTGAGTGTGCGAGCCACACGCAATGCTGGTTGTAGGTTTTTAGCACTGTTAAATTATTCGCCTCGCAATTTACGCGCACGACATTCCCCTGTTTGAAGTCGACATCACGATATTCGGGATTTAAGTCAATGATATCCTGGCCTTTTATGTCTACAAGCATTACCACCATGAAAGCACTAGCATCCAAGTTAAACATCTGAACCTGAGTACCTTTCTTAGGCCTTTCGTCTATTATTCGATCGCAAAGCAAGACGCCAGCGCTCTGGGGTTCGTCATACCGAAAAATAGAGAAATCCTTGATGATATTATCGTTATCGATAACGCTTTTGATCAAGTGCTCAATGAGATTTAGCCCTTGATCTAAAGGCTGCAGTATCAGGAGATAAATGATTTTAAGCCATTCTATATATTCTTCCTCCGAAACACTGAGCTCCTCACATATTTGCGCCACTTGCGGCCTACTGGCTGAATCAAGCGAAATAAAATGCGATTGCAGATCTTTATTTCCAGGCAGCACGCCTCTCAACTCCCTAAACATTTCGAGAGTTCTCTTCATGTCGTAAGGGTTTCTAATGATGTTCAGAAGTTTAAGAGCGTACAGGCGAAGTAATTCCTTTTTGAAATCAATGGATTTAGGATCTTTTAGCTTATTGAGCAATGACCTTGTCATGCCTGGTATATCGTTCTCATATTGCTGAAATGCGCTCTCAAGATTGTGTTGCCCGCCCTCATCGAGGATCTTTAATGTATATAAATCCTGTCTTGATAGATTTTTTTCTATTTTTACACCTGTGCTTCCACTTTTTCTTATTGATGGCGGCTCGCGCTGCAAGATATCGAATCTATATATGCGTTGATTTTCAGGCCTTACGGAGCTATCAATCGCATTTAGGCGCTGTTCTGCCTGGGAAATAAAGTGGTGATTTCTTGCTAGGCTTTTTTTCATGCGTCCTCCATGGACAGTTCGAAGTTAGGTCGGCCCCAGTAGCAATGGAGTGTGCGTGCTCTTTTGTCTTCTGCCCATCTCTCACTCTAGGCGCGAAGTTTTTGCAATCAACAGTGGAAGCTGACGCCCTCTGCACTATGCGCAGGGGCGGGAGCTAACATTAGCTGAAGACAACTTTCGGCCTAAAGCGAAATTTTTATCTGAGTCCCAGTTGGCTGAAATAAGATGCGAAGGTATCTTTGAGTCTTTGGCGATTCAAGAATCTTAAATACTAATCGGAGCACTTAGTTCTTTGCAAATGCTATGTGCCGTATCTTGAGCATACATCTGCGCGTAGATCTTGCCTGTTGGTGAAGGTGCAGATGACACTGAAGCTGAAATAGGGCGGAGACCACCTCTGATGAACAAACTGTTCTTGGCCGAAAGCGGTCCTGGGTTCGTCGTATGCCAACGGCGCCTGATCATTGGTCTATCCCGGCACAAGTGAGCAGGTAGCCAGGAGTCATTCTTCACTTAGTGCGGCTCAAGCCCTGTGAACTGAGATTGCCCAGTACCGAGCGGAGCAGATGCTTTTGAATGTTAGCTTCTGGCCATTCTCTGCCCGTCATGGTTACAAAGCGCGCTGATCAATCCGATACAATCGGTGGCCAGAACGCATGAACATAACCGGTCAGGCCGAATGCAAACGGATGGTCAAGTGGAGTGCAATTCCACACCTGAGGCCCCCGCCAAAGGTTTCCCCTAGCCGCCTGGGGGAAGTTCCCGTCCGGCATGGGAATCGCTCCGATTCATCCCCCATGCCACCTCCCCTAGGCTTCCGGCAGCAGAAATCCTCCCGCTAACCTCCCCGCCCAATAAATCACAAAAATCTCATATTTTGATTATTTTACTTACTTATATTGAAACAACAGAAGATTCCATGACAAAAATCTCCCACGGCCGTTGACCGGAGGCACCCGCTGCCCTCCGCTACGCCCGGTTACCCAACAAGAACAACGAGCTCGATGTGCTTGGCCATCTGCCGTCACCCCTATCAGGAGCCAGTAACCGTGTCCCCTCTCACCCAGCCCCGGAAAACCCGCTACACCTACGAGTGGTACGTCGTATCGGTGTGCATGGTCGCCTATATCTTCTCTTTCGTGGACCGCCAGATCCTCTCGCTGATGATCGAACCGATCAAAGCCGACCTGCAGATCAGCGACACCCAGTTCAGCCTGCTCAGCGGCATGGCGTTTTCCCTGTTCTACGCCTTCATGGGCATCCCCATCGCCTGCCTGGCCGACCGTTCCTCGCGCGTACGCATCATCGCCGTCGGCATAGCCTTCTGGAGCCTGGCCACCGCGGCCTGTGGCCTGTCGAAAAACTTCTTGCAGATGTTCCTTGCCCGCATGGGGGTCGGCGTCGGTGAAGCCGCGCTGACGCCCGCGACCTATTCGATGCTCAGCGACATGTTCCCCCGGGAGAAGCTCGGCCGCGCCCTCGGCCTGTATTCCATGGGCGCCTTCCTGGGCGGTGGCCTGGCGTTCCTGGTCGGCGGCTATGTGATCGACCTGCTGCGCGGCGTGCCGAGTATCGAGCTCGGGCCGTTGGGCACGGTGCGTTCCTGGCAGCTGACCTTCTTCATCGTCGGCCTGCCCGGGCTGCTGGTCGCCCAGCTGATAGCCCTCAGCGTCCGCGACCCCAGGCGGCCGGCCCAGCCGCTGGCCCAGGGCAAGGCCGCGCTCGGCGACGGCCTGCGCTTCATCGGGCTGCACCGGCGCACCTTCGCCTGCCACTTCATCGGCTTCTCCTTCTTCGCCATGTGCCAGTACGCCCTGCTCAGCTGGACCCCGGCGATGTACATGCGCAAATTCGGTCTCTTGCCCGTCGAGGCCGGCTATATCCTGGGCACCATCCTGCTGTTGCTGAACACCGCGGGCGTGTTCTGTGCCGGCTGGCTGATCGATGTGCTACAGAAGCGCGGCCACAATGATGGCGCCCTGCTCAGCGCCATGCTCGGCGCCGCCTGCATGCTGCCACCGGCGCTGGCCGCCGTGCTGGTGGACGACCTGCGCTGGTCCATCGCCCTGCTGGCGCCGGCCATGTTCTTCTGCGCCTTCCCCATCTCGACCTCCGCCGCCGCCATGCAGGTACTCACCCCCAGCCATCTGCGCGCGCAGGTTTCCGCGCTGTTCCTGCTGGTGTCCAACCTGGTCGGGCTCGGCGTGGGCACCACCCTGGTGGCCCTGCTCACCGACCAGTTGTTCAAGGACCCGAAGGCCGTGGGCTCTTCCGTAGCCATCATCGTCACCTTCGCCGCCGTGCTCTGCGTGGGCCTGCTCGGCCGCGGCCGCCGGCACTTCCGCAACAGTCTCCTGCGCCAGTCCGGCGCCGCTGAACACGCGCAGGAAAGCCACCGGCAGGCGCTGCCGGCGAACCCCGCCCTGCGCTGACACTCCCCGCACGACCGCCACCCATCGATCCGCCGTCCCGCCCGGGGCGGTGGCCGGCGACCTGCGCCCTGCAGCGGCCAGCGCGCCCTCCCCCACTTGCCAATCGGCCCGGCCTCGCCGGGCCCGAGGAGAACCGCACATGCAGCTTCGTCATGCCCTTCGCCCCTGCCTCACCCTGTGCGCCGCCAGCGTCCTGGCCCCACTCTGCGCACGGGCCGATTTGCTGGCCGACGGCAGCCTGGAAACCACCCTGCGCAACTTCTACATGCTCCGCGACTATCGCCAGGACAACGCGCCACAGTCCCAGGCCGGCAGCTGGTCGCAGGCGGTCCTGGCCCGCCTGCGCTCCGGCTATACCGAAGGCGCCGTCGGCATCGGCCTGGACCTGACCGGCCTGTACGCGCTCAAGCTGAACGGCGGCAGCGGCACCAGCAACGACGGCAGCCTGCCCTACGATCCACGCACGGGCGAGCCCAGCGATGACTTCGGCCGTGCCGGTGCGACACTGAAGCTGCGCTACTCCCAAAGCACGTTGAAGGTCGGGCTACTCGAGCCGAGGCTTCCGGTGATCTTCCAGGATGACGTACGCGTGCTGCCCCAGACCTTCCAGGGCGTACTGCTGGAATCCCAGGAGCTGCAGGGGTTCAAGTTCACGGCCGGGCAACTGTGGAATACCAGCACCCGGGCCTCCAGCAACCGCGAGTCGTTCTACCTGGCCGGGCACCCGGCGAGCGAAGACAGCAACAAGCTGAACTTCGCCGGGGTGGACGCCAAGTGGGGCCCGCGGCTCGCCACCAGCTACTACTTCGCCAACCTCGAAGACATCTACGACCAGCACTACCTGGGCGGCACCCTCAACCAGCCGCTGAACCAGGACACGAGCCTGATCGGCACCCTCAGCTATTTCCACAACAGCGAGTCCGGCCGCGCGTTATCCGGGCACATAGACAACAGCGCCTACGGCCTGCGCCTGGGCATCCGTCATGCGGGGCACACGCTCTCGGCCGGCTACCAGCGCATGCTCGGCGAAGACATGTTCCCCATGCTGCTGGGCTCCACGCCGCAGCCCTACCTGGTCAACTGGGTTACCAACGGTGGCTTCTTCTGGGCCGGCGAGCGCTCCTGGCAATTGCGCTACGACTATGACTTCGCCAGCCTCGGCCTGCCGGGTCTCACGCTGATGACACGCTATACCAAAGGCAGCGACATCCAGCGTGTCGGCGCAGACGACGGCCACGAATACGAGCGTGACAGCGATATTGGCTACAGCATTCAGAACGGGCCGTTGAAGAACCTCTCTTTCCTGCTGCGTACCTCTACCGTACGCAGCAGCTACGCCAGCGACTACGACGAAGTACGCTTCATCACCAGCTACCCGCTGAGCTTCTGACTCCACGAAAAAAGCGGCCGCCCAAGGAACCGGCGGCCGTTTCACCAAAGGTGGCCCCACGGGCCGGGTTCACGATGCTAGAACGGTACCGCCACGATCAGTTGGCTATAGACATTGGTGCCGTTGCCGCCGACCTGGTTGCCGCCGTTGCTCTCATCCTTGTCCGGACGATAGAGCCCGACCAGCGGCGTGACGATCAGGTGCGGGTTGACTGCCCATTCGACGTACAGGTCCAGCTCCCGGGCATCGAGGTTCAACGCATCGCGCTTGTGCAGGGTGTCGAAGTCGAAGTACAGCACCCCAAGGCTCAGGTTCTCCAGCGGCGTGGCCTTCAGGCCCAGGTGGTGGATGGCCGTGTTGCTGTTGAACGGGCCCGCGTAGTTGGAGGCCACCTCCCCCTGGAACCAGGTGCCGTAGCCGGTGCTGAAGCCGTTGAACATCGAATCCCAGCCCTCGGAATAGCGGCTGTAGCGGTAAGTCAGCTTGGGTGACCAGGCGACGTCGGCAAAGGTGTAGCCCGCCTCGGCGTACCAGGCCTTCTCGTTGCCGGCGTCCTTGTCCTGCCAGGCATATTCGAAGGCGAAACTGGCGTTCTCCACGCCGGCGTCGCCTTCGCCGCGCAGGCTGTAGATGTTCATCCCCTCGCGCTGCTTCTGGAAGTCGCTGGCCCACTGGTCCACGACATCGATGCCGTGGACCCAGGTCAGCCCCAGGGTGCCCGGCTTGGCGGTGTAGTCCAGCGTGCCCGCGGCCAGTTCGGTCTCGGCCTGGGCGCGGTTGTCGGACTTGAGCCACTGGAGGCTGCCATGCAGGCCATCCTGGCCGCCGATGCGGACCACTGCGGTCCGGTCGAAGGCATGGCGCGCGGCGATGTAGTAGGCGCCGCCCCGGTCCAGCTTGCCGTCGGCCGGCCCACGCCCCAGGTTGGGCCCATCGTCGTTGATGATGAAGCCGCTGCCGAGCTTGACCACTTGCCGGCCGAAGGAAACGTCCAGCCCGTCCTGGCCGAGCGCCGGGAACATCCCGGCGGAGCGCCAGCCCAGGTAGGCATCCTCGATCTTGGTGGTGCGTTCGGAACCGTCGGTATTGCCTGCGGCATCGCCATCGCCCCAGGTACCGGAACTGACCAGGCTGAAGGCGCCATAGGCGGTGCCGGCGCGCCCCAGCCCCTGGTCGCCGCTCAAACCATACTTGATGAAGCCCTCCCGCCAGGTACTGCCGCCGCTCGTGCCGTCGTAGTTCTTGCGGCTGTTCAGCCAGCCATAGACCGCCAGGACATCGGCGTTCAGGTGGGTATCGTCGTCGGCATACAGCTCCAGGGCGTTGGCCTGGCTGGTGAAACTCAGGGCGAGCGCAAGCCCTCCACCGAGCGCACGGTAGATGTTTCGATGATGCATGATGCTCCTTCTTCGCCTTGGGAAGGCTGTTGTTGTTTTTCGGTTGCAGCGTGCGCCGGCCCTGCGCAGGCCGGCGCACGAGACTCAGCGGCAGGCCTGGAGGGCGGTTTCCAGGGCCGCGGCGATCATTCCCGCCTCCTCGGAGGACAGCGTCAGCGGCGGCGAAAGGATGATCTTGTTCCCCACCGGGCGGACCAGCACCCCTTCCGCCCGGGCGGCATCGGCGATGCGCGACGCGTGGCCTGCGGCAGGATCGAGCGGTTGCCGGGTGCGCTTGTCCACTACCAGGTCGAGGGCGATCATCAGGCCCTTGCCACGGACCTCACCGACCACGTCGAAACGCTCGCTCAGCGGCTGCAGCTTGCCGATCAGCTCGGCCCCCACCTTCGCCGCGTTCCCCGGCAGGTCCTCGGCTTCGACTATGTCCAGCACAGCCAGGGCGGCGGCACAGGCGGTCGGATGCCCGCTGTAGGTGTAGCCATGCATGATCACGTTGGCGAAGCCCGGGGCGTTCTCGATCGCCTCGGCGATACGCTCGTTGAACACCGTGGCGCCCAGCGGAATGTAGCCGGCGGAAATGCCCTTGGCCAGGCACAGGATGTCCGGCGCCACGCCCCAGCCGCGGCTGCCCAACATGCTGCCGGTGCGCCCGAAGCCGGTGACCACCTCGTCGGCGATCAGCAGGATGCCGTAGCGGTCGCAGACTTCCCGCAGGCGTTTCCAGTAGTTGTCCGGCGGCACTATCACCCCGCCCGCGCCCTGCACCGGCTCGGCGATGAGCGCGGCGATGGTGTCCGGGCCGAGGAAGGCGACCTGCTCCTCGAGCTGGCGGATGCAGTGCTCCGTCAGTTGCTCGGGGTCGCGGCAGTCCCAGGGGTTGCGATACAGCCAGGGGGTGTCGAGCAGGTGGCAGCCCGCCAGCAGCGGCCCATGGTTGTAGTGGTAGACGCCATTGCCGCCCACCGAAGTCCCGCCGACATGCACGCCATGGTAGCCGTTGCGCAGCGAGAGGAAACGGGTACGGCCGGGCTGGCCGGAAGCGATCCAGTACTGCCGGGCCATCTTCAGCGCCGTCTCCACCGCATCGGAGCCACCGGAGTTGAACAGCACCCGGGCCATGCGCTCCTGGGCGAACATGCTGGTGAGGCGCTCGGCCAGGTCGAACACCCGCGGATGGGCGATGCCATCGAAGGTCTGGTAGTAGGCCAGCTCGTCGAGTTGCGCGGCGATGGCGGCCTTCACCTGCGGGCGGTTGTGCCCGACGTTGACGTTCCACAGGCCGCCCACGCCATCCAGCAAGCGGTTGCCATCGATATCGGTGATGTAGTTGCCGTCGCCGCGGGCGATGACAAGCGTCTTGGCCCGGTTCGCCGGAGCGGACGAGCTCATCGGGTGCCAGAACTTCTTCTGTGCGGTCTTGTATTTTTCGTACATGGCTTCGCTTCTCACGGGGTTTTGCGTACGTACAGGAGCTGCTGGGCGGTGTACTCCAGCAGGCCCTCCAGGCCGAACTCGACGCCGAAGCCGGACAGCTTGCAGCCGCCGAACGGCGTATTCGGTTGAATCTGCGCGTGGCAGTTGACCCAGGCCACGCCGCTTTCCAGGCGCGCGGCGAGCGCCTGCGCCTGCGCCGCCTCCCCCCAGACCGAGCCGCCGAGCCCCACGTCGCTGGCATTGGCGCGGCGCAGGACATCCTCGACATCGGTGTAGGCGATCAGCGGCAGCACCGGGCCGAACTGCTCCTCGTCGACCAGGCGCTGGCCGTCGGTGACGTCGGCGACTATGGTCGGGGCGAAGAAGAAGCCGGGGCGCTCCAGGCGCTCGCCGCCACAGAGCACGCGCGCGCCCTGGGCCCGGGCATCCTCGACCAGCCCGGCGACCAGCTCGAGCTGCTCGAGGTTCTGTACCGGCCCGAAGGTCACGCCGGGTTCGAGCCCGTCGCCGACCACCTGGCGCCCGGCGATCGCCACCAGCGCCTCGGCGAACGCCTGGTACTGGGACTCGTGCACGTAGAGCCGCTTCAGCGCCGCACAGGTCTGGCCCATGTTGAGGAACGCGGCCTGGAAGATGTCCGCGGCGATCGGCTCGACCGGCGTGCCCGGCAGCACGATGGCGGCATCGTTGCCCCCCAGTTCCAGGGTCAGGCGCTTGAGATTGCCGGCGGCTTCGCGCATGACGCTCTGGCCGGTGGCGGTAGAGCCGGTGAAGACGATCTTGTCGATGCCCGGATGGCGTGCGATCGCACTGCCGAAGCCGCGCTCGCCGGTGACGATGTTGATGACGCCCCTGGGCACGTGGCGAGCGATGATCCCGACCAGGCGCAAGGTGCTCAAGGGGGTCAGGCTGGAAGGCTTGCTGACGACGCTGTTGCCCGCCCGCAACGCCGGCATGATGTGCCACACGGCGATCATGAACGGCCAGTTCCAGGGGGTGATCGAGGCCACCACGCCCAGGGGCTTGCGGTGCAACTCGACGCGCTGCGCCGGCGTCTCCTCCACCAGCTCCACGGGAATCTCCTGGTCGGCGCTGTAGCGCGTCCAGGCGACGCCGCCCATGACCTCGGAGATGGCCAGCTCCAGTGGCTTGCCCTGCTCCAGGACGATGAGCCTGGCCAGCTCCCCGGCCTCCCGTTCGATGTCGTCGGCAATGCGTCGCAGGCATTCGCGCCGCTCTTCATGGGTGCTCTGCCGCCACTGCCCGAAGGCGCGGCGGGCGGCTTGCACCGCCTGGTCCAGCTGGCCGAGGGAACCGGCCGGGCACTGGGCGAATGGCGCGCCCGTGGCAGGGTTGGTCACGTCGAAGTGACCGTTCTCGCCCGTTACCCAGGCACCGTCGATGAGCATGCGATAGTCGTACATATGAACCTTCCCTTCGCCCACCGGTGGATCGCTCCGCCCGGTGGCTAATGGTCTTTCGTGGTGGGAGATAGCGACGCGGGTCGCGCCTAGAGCTTGTGGCTGCCCAGCGCCTGGAAGCGCTCGGGGGAAATCCTGCGCAGGCGCGCCGCCAGCAGCACGCCGGCGACCAGCGCCACCGGGATGACGGCGCACAACGCATAGGACAGGGCCTTGCTGGAACCGGTGAGCACATCGAAATGGATCACCGCGATGGCCAGCACGAACAGCAGCGCCAGGCAGGAGAATGCCGGCAGGATGCGGCCACGCCACAGCCCCAGCGGAATCTCCGGGTGACGCCAGAAGTAGGCGAACACCGCTGCCGAGGTCAGCGCCATGAGCAGGATCAGGCACAGCGTCGCCAGGCTGGAGAACCAGGCGAAGAGCTGCAGGATGGGGTCCGCGTCCATGGCGGCGAAGATCAGCACCACCACCGCGGCGATCAGGCTCTGCAGGGCCGAGCCCATGTGCGGACTCTGGTGGATGCGGTGGGTGGTGCCGAGCATGCGGTGCAGCAGGCCATCGCGGCCGATGGCGTAGAAATAGCGCGCGGCCGAGTTGTGGAACGCCAGCAGCCCGGCGTAGATGCTGACCATGAACAGCACGCGGATCACCTTGGTCAGCTCGGGGCCGACGAAGTGGTCGGACATGCCGTAGATGAAGGTGGTTGGGTCCCCCAGCGCCTGCAGGGTCGCCACGATCTTGTCGGCGCCCACGCCGACCACCATCGACCAGATCGACAGCGTGTAGAAACAACCGATCAGCAATACCGAGGCATAGGTGGCCACCGGAATGCTGCGCTGCGGGTCCCGCGCCTCTTCGCCATAGATGGTAGTGGCCTCGAAGCCGATGAAGGCCGCGAAACAGAACAGCAGGCCGATGGAAGGCGTGCCGCTGAAGACATGCTCGGACTTGAAGGAATCCAGGTTCACACCGGCATCGCCGCCCGACTTCAGAATGGCGAAGTCCAGGGTGAGGATGGCCAGGTATTCCGCGACCACGATGATCGACAGCACCCGCGCGGAGAGATCGATCTGGCGATAGCCGAGGACCGCGATGCTGGTCATCGCCAGCAGCGAGTAGCACCACCAGGGCAGTTCCACGCCGAAGACGCTGGCCATGGTGCCGGCCACCACCCCGCCGAACATGCCGTACAGGCCGACCTGCAGGATGTTGTAGGCGAACATTGCCAGGACGCCTGCTGCGCCGCCGGCAAGGCCACCCAGCCCGCGCGATGAGAATGCATAGAAGCCCCCGGCATTGGTCACGTGCCGCGCCATGGAGGTGTAGCCCACCGAGAACGCCAGCAGCACCAGCAGCGTCAGCACCAGCAACGCCGGCGTTCCGGCGCCGTTGCCAAGCATGATGCCGATGGGGAAGCCGCCGGCGATGACACTCAGCGGGCTGGCGGCGGAAACCACGAAGAAGATGATGAAACCGACGCCTAGGGCGCCGCGCCTCAGCTCTGTCGAGCTGCTGATCTGGGACATGGGTACGCTCATTTTCTTGACCTTGTTATATGAGGCAGTCGTTAGGAAAACACGGAGAGACTGCAGCGCTCTCACCAACCAACGAACTTCTTGTTCTAGGCCTGCCGACGACCGACGGGTCGCTCAGGGCTCACTGGCAAGACTGATGCTAGGCCGACCCTGCACGGGGTGTTATCCCAAATCGGCAGCATCGAATGCCACGCCCCAATGTGGATCACGCCGATAGCTCCTCAGTCCCGGCCTGCCGATTCGGGATAACCCGGTAACAGCCTGCGCCCCTACCATCTCCCCGCGCCGATCTCCCGGACGGGAGCCTCTGTCGCGCACCAACAAGAACAACGAATCGACCAATGCGATAAGCGATGATCCAGGCGGACATGGCGGCCCCTCCTCCGCTCCCCGTGTCATCGCCCCGCCCAGGAGACCAAGCCATGCCGGTATTGCGCCTCAGCGCCCAGTGGCGGATCAGCGTGCTCAGCGGATGCTGTTTGCTTGCCGTGGTTGCCAGCCTGCTCGGCGCCACGCTGTACCAGGCCCAGCGCAATGCCAGCCTGCTCGAACGGGAAAGCACCCGCCTGCTCGCAGAAGCCGCACACGCGCATCTGCAGGCGAGCGCCACGCTCCAGGGCCTGCGCGTGGAGCGTTTTCTCGATGAGACCAGGCTCTACGCCGAAGGCTTCGCCAAGCAGCTGCTGCAACTACGGGAACAGGCGCTCGTCGGCCAGCTCCCCAGCGAGGCCCTGCGCCGCCAGATCGTCTCCAGGACCCATGAGGCGCTGCGGGAAAAGCCGCAGCTGCTGGGCATGTACGTGGTGCTGAAAGCCAATGCCCTGGACGACCAGGACTCGCGCTTCGTCGATCGACCCGCGGCGGCAGGCAACGAAACCGGCCGCTTCGCCCTCTACTGGTCGCAGAGCAAACCCGGCCAGCTCGTGCAGGCGGTGCTGAACGAAACCAACATCACCGCCAACCATGCCCCTCCCGGCAGCGAGGCGGAAAACGCCTGGTTCACCTGCCCATTGCAGAGCGGGCAGGCCTGCGTGGTCGAGCCCTATGCGGTCGAAGTGGAAGGCCGCAAGACGCTGATGAGCAGCATCGCCCTGCCGCTGGTCCAAGACGGCAAGACGCTCGGGGTGGTAGGCATCGACATCAGCCTGTCGACGCTGCAGAAGATGAGCGAAACCCTCAGCGCAAGCCTTTACCAGGGCCAGGGCGAGGTCAGCATCCTTTCCGCGGGCGGCCTTCTGGTCGGGCACAGCAGCGACCCGGATGGGCTGGGCAAGGCCCTCGCCGCGGATGCCGACAGCACCGAAGCGATCGATATACGACAGCCGCTGCAAGTCCCCGCGGCCCGCCCCTGGACCCTGCAGATACGCGTGCCCCAAGCCGTGCTGCAGGCCCCCGCGCTGCAGCTGCAGGCGCAGCTGAATCGGCAGAACCTGCAGGCGACGTGGATGAGCCTGGGGCTGGGCGTCCTCGCCAGCGGCGCGGGCCTGTTGCTGATCTGGTTCGCGGCCCGTGGCGTCACCCGCCCCCTGCTGCAGGTGGCCGACATGCTGGATGCCATCGTCGACGGCGACGGCGACCTCACCCAACGCCTGCCGAACAGCCGCAGCGATGAAATCGGAAGGCTCGCCAGCGGCTTCAACCGCTTCCTCGACAAACTGCAGCCCATCATCGGCGAGATCCAGAAAGCCGCCTTGCACACCCGTGATACGGCCGACCGCTCCGCGCTGATAGCCGCACAAGTCGACGACGGCATGCAACGGCAGCATCAGGAAGTGGAGCAAGCGGCCACGGCGCTCCACCAGATGAGCGTCAGTTCCCAGGACGTGGCGCACAGTTCGTCCCGCACGGCCCAGGCCGCGACGGCGGCCGAGGAAGCCAGCAGAAAAGGGCTGGTGGTGTTCGGCAAGTCGGCCGACAGCATCGCGGCGCTGGACCGGGGGCTGGAAAGGACCCTGGCCGACGTGCGGGCGCTCGCCAACAGCAGCAGCCAGATCGGGCAGGTCCTCGACGTGATCTGCAGCATCGCCGAGCAGACCAACCTGCTGGCGCTCAACGCCGCCATCGAAGCCGCGCGCGCCGGCGAGCAGGGCCGCGGCTTCGCGGTAGTCGCCGACGAAGTGCGGCAGCTGGCCAGCCACACGCAGAATTCCGTGGGCGAAATCCGCGAGGTCGTGGAAACCCTGCAGCAGCTCAGCGAGCAGGTCACCGGCAGCATGCGGCTCAGCCGGGAGCAGGCGAACCAGAGCGTCGCGCTGGTCGACGAAAGCCACGCGGCCCTGCGCACCATTGGCGACGCCGTCGAGGTGATCGACTCGATGACCCAGCAGATCGCCAGCGCAGCGGTGCAGCAGAGCTCGGCAAGCGAGGAGATCAGCCGTCGCGTGAGTGGCATCAGGGATATCAGCGAAACGCTCATCGCCCAGGTGGAAGAGTCGTCACGCATCGGCCGCTCGCTGCATGACATGGCGAACCAGCAACAGCGCCTGGTGGAGCACTTCAAGACCTAGCCCCCGCTTCGCCGTCTGGACGTGCGCTGCCTGGCCCTGGGCGGGGCGCGGAAGACCTGTCCGAGGGTCGCTGTGGCGACTTGAAGTGGCGCATGCCGGTTCATCCTGGCAATCACACACAACGACTTGTCTGCCAGCGGCAATTCTTCCACGGCAAAAACCGCTTGAATCCGGATCCGGGAACTGGCTGCGGACCAGCCAGGCACCGAGCGACGGAACCTGTCCCCACATCAACGGATGTCATCGCCATGAAGCACCTGGTTTGCCTGCTTGCCCTGCTCGTCTGCACCGCCGCACATGCCGAACAGGTTCTGCGCGTCTACAACTGGAAAGACTATTTCGACCCTGCCGTGCTGGAGGACTTCCACGAGCAGACCGGTATCCGCGTGGACTACCACGCCTTCACCACTACCGACGAGTTGCTGCAGACCATGGCCGGCGGCGACGCCTATGACGTCGTCGTGCCGTCGCACTTCATGCTCAAGCAATTGCTGGCGCAACACCGGCTGGCGGAAATCGATAGCCAACGGCTGGCGCATTACCAGGAGCTCGACCCCTGGGTGGTCTCCACGCTGGCCGGAATCCCCGGGGCCAACCAGCATACGGTCCCCTACCTGTGGGGCTCCATCGGCCTGCTGGTCAATACGCAGGCCGCGCAGGCCACCTACGGCGCGCCGCTGCCCAACAGCTGGAGCCTGCTGTTCGATGAGCAACAGGCGAGCCGGCTGGCCCGTTGTGGCATCGGCCTGCTGGATGCCGCCGAGGAAACCGCCTCGCTCCTGCTCAACTACCGCGGCCGGAGCCTGTCGAGCAGCAGTGGCCGTCAAATAGAACGCAACCTGCAGAGCCTGCAGCCGATCGCCAGGCAGTTGCACTCACTGAACAACTGGAGCTACATCGACGATATCGCCGCCGGCAAGCTCTGCCTGACCATGAGCTGGAGCGGGCACGCCATCCGCGCCATGGAAAAGAACCCCCAGCTGGCCTACCTGATTCCAGACGAAGGCGCCGCGATCTACATCGACACCCTGGCCATACCGGCCAATGCCCCGAACCCGGAGCTGGCCTACCGCTTCATCGACTTCCTGATCGCGCCGCAGAACGCCATCCGCAACGCCCGGGCGACGCGCTTCTACGCCCCTCTTCCCAGCACCTCCCCAGCCATGCAGGCACTGCTGAAGAACGCTCCCGGCCAGGTTCTGAACACCGAACAACGACGCCGCAGCTACCTGCTGGAAACCCTGGCAGCGGATCAACGGCAATCGCTGGATGCGGCCTGGCAACAGATCAAGGCCAGGCGGAACTGACATAAACGCTGCGTGTATTCACACCGCCGTAATGGCCTGGGCACTGCGATAGCGGCCGGGGCTCATGCCGGTCCACTGGCGGAAGGCGCGGTGGAACGCACTGGGCTCCTGGAACCCACAGCGGATCGCTATCTCCGTGATGCTCAGGCTGACATCGTTGAGGTAGTCGAACGCCAGCGCCTTGCGTACCTCATGCTTGAGCACCTGATAGGAAAACCCTTCGCGCTCCAGCTGCCGGCGGAATGCCGATTCGCTCAATGCGAAGCGCATGGCCATCTGTGCCTGCGAAGGCCAGTGCAGCTCGGTGCTGTCCTTGAGATGACGGTAGACCTTTGCGGACAGTCCGGAACGGTTGCGAAAGCGCACCACCACGCCCTCCGGGGCCTGGCGCAGGAACTGCTTGAGCCCGGCGAAGTTGCGCACCACCGGCAGGGCAAGCTGGGCGGCGGCGAACTCCACTTCGGTGCGCGCACAATCGAACTGGATCCAGGGGCCCCAGAGCAAGGGATCGGCGCCATGGGGCGGCCGCGGGTGGCCGAACCGGGTCCGCTCCAGGGTGATGCGCCGCCCCACCAGCCAGCAGGCCACGCCGATGACCATGCTCAGGTAGATTTCCTCGGCGACGCCACGCAGGGTTGCATCTTCGATGCGCACCTGCAGCACGATGGCGGCGCGGTTGCCGCGCAGCTCCAGGTGGGCCCGGATATCCCGCAGGAACAGGTTGAACCCCGCCAGGCATTGGCGCAGCGCCCGCCCCAGGTCGGGTTCGAGCAGCACGCTGCGGCAGATGATGGCGAAGGCCCCGCGTGGCATGCCGCCCGAATCGAAGGCGAAGAATTCATCCCCCAGCTCCTCGGTGAGCGATAGCCACAATCTCGTGACCGCATCGGCCGATATCCGCTGCTGCGGGTTATCCAGCGAGCCCGGATCGATACCGGCCGCGGCCAGCAATTCGCGCACTCGCTGCGGGCGGTCGGCCAATCGGTGCAACGCAGCCTTCACGAAGTACGCCGCCACCGAGTCGCTCTTGCGCAGCCCGCCGGCCCCGGCCTCATCTTTGCTCATCATCGGCTATATCCAAATTCGTCAATGTGCGTTGCGCAATTCCGGCATAGGAGCCCGGCCGCCCTCCCCCCTAGACTTGCGGCCAGCAAGCCAGGAGCCCTTCCCATGCACGTACCCGAGGTCTTCGCCGTCAGCGTGGCTCGCGGCCCCTTGCGGCGCGCGGCGGGTACCGCACAGGGTGTTCAGCCGCGCATTCCTAGCATATCCAGGGCTGCCCGCATAAGCCGCAGGGCGGCTTCTCGCACAGCACGGATGGCTGTCCGCCGGCTCTGGCGCAACGCTGCGCGAGCCTCGAACGCTTGCCGATCGTCCCTCACGAACTCCATTTCCGAGAACCGGCCATGAACCACTACCGAGCCCCCCTGCGCGATATCCAGTTCCTGCTCAACGACGTCTTCGACGCCAACGCCCAATGGGCCGCACTCCCCGGGCTGGGCAACAGCCTGGACACCGACACCGCCAGCGCCATCCTGGAGGAGGCCGGCAAGCTGGCCAGCGAAACCCTCGCGCCGCTCAACCGCAGCGGCGACGAGGAAGGCGCCCAGTGGCGCGACGGGGTGGTGAGCACGCCGGCAGGCTTCAAGGCCGCCTACGCCACCTATGCCGAGGGCGGCTGGGTCGGCCTCTCCGGCAACCCGGACTTCGGCGGCATGGGCATGCCGAAGATGCTCGCCGTGCACGTCGAGGAAATGCTCTACGCGGCCAACACCAGCTTCGCCCTGTATTCGGTGCTCAGCAGCGGCGCCTGCCTGGCCATCGACAGCCATGCCAGCACGCAGTTGAAGCGTCTGTACCTGCCACCGATGTACGAAGGCCGCTGGGCCGGCTCCATGTGCCTGACCGAAGCCCACGCCGGCACCGACCTCGGGCTGCTCCGTACCCGCGCCGAGCCCAATGCCGACGGCAGCTACGCCATCAGCGGCAGCAAGATATTCATCACCGGCGGCGAGCAGGACCTGACCGAGAACATCATCCACCTGGTGCTGGCCAAGCTGCCCGACGCGCCGGCAGGGCCAAAGGGCATCTCGCTGTTCCTGGTGCCCAAGGTGCTGGTCGGCGAAGACGGCTCGCTCGGCGCGCGCAATGCCGTCAGTTGCGGCTCCATCGAGCACAAGATGGGCATCAAGGCCTCGGCTACCTGCGTGATGAACTTCGATGGCGCCACCGGCTGGATGGTCGGCGAGCCGAACAAGGGACTGGCGGCGATGTTCACCATGATGAACTACGAGCGCCTGTCCATCGGCATCCAGGGCATCGGCTGCGCCGAGGCGTCCTACCAGGCCGCCGTGGCCTACGCCCGCGACCGCCTGCAGAGCCGCGCCCCCACTGGCCCGGTGGCCAGGGACAAGGCCGCCGACCCGATCATCCACCACCCCGACGTGCGCCGCATGTTGCTGACCATCAAGGCGCACACCGAAGGCGCGCGCGCCCTGGCCACCTACCTCGGCGCCCAGCTGGACACCGCCAAGCATGGCGCCGACGCCGGGGTGCGCGCCTCGGCGCAGGCCCGGGTCGCGTTGCTGACGCCGGTCGCCAAGGCCTTCTTCACCGATACCGGGCTGGAAAGCTGCGTGCTCGGCCAGCAAGTCTTCGGTGGCCACGGCTACATCCGTGAGTGGGGCCAGGAGCAACTGGTGCGCGACGTGCGCATCGCGCAGATCTACGAGGGCACCAATGGCATCCAGGCCCTGGACCTGCTCGGGCGCAAGGTGCTCGCCGATGACGGCCAGGCGCTCGGCTCCTTCCTCGCCGAAATCCACGACTACGCCGCCGGGGTAGCCGTGGTCCACCGCGACAGGCTGTTGGACGCCGTGCGGCTCCTGGAGGAGACCAGCGACTGGCTGCGCGACCGGGCCGCCGGGGACCCGCGCCAGGTGGGCGCCGCCTCGGTGGAATACCTCCACCTGTTCGGCTATGTCACCTATGCCTACCTGTGGTCGAGGATGGCCAGCGCGGCGCAGGCCAGGCTGGCCGACGAGCCGGACTTCCATTCGGCGAAACTGGCCACCGCCCGCTTCTTCTTCGAGCGCCTGCTGCCGCGCATCGAGGGCCTGAGCGTGTGCCTGAGCGGCGGCGCCGAGAGCCTCTACGAACTGGCCGCGGAGCAGTTCTAGCCAAGGCCTCCCCCCATCGGCCACCCGCCCATGGGGGGATGTGCCTGGCGCGCTTTTGCGTACCTTGGCCTGGCACCGCGGTGCATTCGCTGCCAATCCAAGGAATTTCCCATGACAAGAAAAACAGTAACGGTATTCTCGGCCACCGGCGTGGCGGGCACTGCCTGTGTCGAAGAACTGCTCGCCCAGGACCTGTTCAACGTCCGCGTCCTGCTGCGCCAGGGCGACACCCCGGAAAAGTCCTCGCTGGGCCTTTCGCAGCCCAGCGCCGAGAAGCAAAGGAAATGGTCGGACTGGCAGGCCCGCGGCGTCGAGCTGCGCGCGGCGGACACCGGCAGCGTGGAGTCGCTGATCCCCGCCCTGCTCGGCACCGACTACCTGGTGTCCTGCGTCCCGCTGTCCGCCACCGAGTCCCAGTACCCGCTGATCCATGCCGCGCGCGAGGCTGGCGTGGAGCGCTTCGTGCCGTCCGAATTCGGCTTCATCTACGAGTGGGAGTCGCGCCAGACCAAGCTCACCGTGCACAGCCGGATCGCCCGGCAGAAGGTGTTCATCCAGCGCATGATCGAGCTGGCGGGCCTGGACTACACCATCATCCCGGCCGGCCTGTGGCCCGAGTACTACATGCTGGAACCGGTGGGCATCATGGGCGACGGCACGCAGAAGTTCTCCTGGTCCAGCGGCAGGGACCTCGGGCGGATCATTCCCCACGTGCTGGCCCACCCGGCCTCGCGCAACGCAATCTGCCCGGTGGCGGCCACCGCCTACTGCAGCTGGAACGAACTGCTGGAGGGGCGCGAGCGCGTGCTGGGGCGCAAGGTCCAGCGTCGCTACATGGACAGCGCACAGTGGCAGGCCGCCTACGACGAGGCGCCCGACGGCCCGCTGAAGACCATCCTCGGCATCGGCGTCGCGGCCACCGGGCAGCCCGAGGGCATGCCGCTGTGGGCCAACTGGAACGGCCTGTACCTGCCGCAGTTCAAGGGCACGCCCCTGGATGAACTGTTCACCGGCTACATCGAACCGTTCACCGCGGCCCTGAAAGAGACGGTCGGCTGAGCCGCCGGGCACTCACCCTCAAGGCCCCTTCCCCCTCTCGTCAGGAACATCCCCATGCTCACCCATGCTCGCTGGCTCATGGGTACCGCCGCCCTGTTCAACTGGTCGGTGGTATTCGGCTTCCTCTTTCTCAACGGCCTGCTGACCCGGCTGCTCGATCTCGCCCCGTCCACGGGCACCAACCTGGCCATGCGCGACCTCGCCCTGGTGCTCATCGCCACCTTCGGCGCCGCCTATCTCTACGCGGCATTCGACCCGCTGCGGGGCCGCCCCTACATCGCGCTCGGCATCCTGGGCAAGGCGCTGGTGGCGCTGGCCATGTTCGCCCACTGGGCGCTGGGGAACATCGGCTGGCAACTGCCGGCCCTGGTGATGGGCGACGTGATCTACAGCCTGCTGTTCATCCACTTCCTGCGCCGTCACTGAACCTCGCCCAAGGGCGGGCCCTAGGCCCGTCCCAACGCTTGCGTTAAAGTGCCAGGCGCGCCCACCGCGCCTGGCACAACAAAAATAAGCAGGCCCAAGCCGTGTTGATTACCAAACTTCTGCCACCGCGCTACCACCACGCCCCGCTGTTGCGCCAACGCCTGCTGGAGCGCCTGAACAATGTCGCCTACCAGCCGCTGATCCCGCTGCGCGCCCCCGGCGGCTTCGGCAAGACCACGCTGCTGACGCAATGGCGCAAGACCCTGATCGAGCAGGGCCACAAGGTCGGCTGGATCAACCTGGACGAAACCGACAACGAGGAAAACCAGTTCCTCGGCTACTGGGTCGCCGCCCTCAAGCAGGCCGACTGCCCGGTGCCGCAGCAACTGGTGGACACCTACGAGCGCGGCCGCCCGGAAACCCTGGACAACTTCCTCACCGTGCTGGTCAACGTGCTGGCCGAGTTCGAGGCCGAGCTGTACCTGATCCTCGACGACTACCACTGCATCGACAATCCTCGCCTGCACGAACTGCTCGGGCGGATGGTGAAATACGCCCCGGCCAACTTCCACCTGGTCATCAGCTCGCGCACCGAGCTGCCGGCCTGCCTGGAGGACGTGCGGCAGAAAAGCCGCGGCAACGAGCTCAACGTGCGCAGCCTGCGCTTCTCCGAGAGCGAGACCCAGGCCTTTCTCAGCGAACGGATGAAGGAGCCGGTCAGCGCCGATTCCTGCCGCGCCCTGTTCGAAGCCACCGAGGGCTGGATCGCCGGCATCCAGATGCTGGTGCTGTCCAACGAGCGCAAGGACCCGGACTTCGCCGACTGGGCCAAGGGGCTCTACCCCCTGGCCGAGACCATCTTGGAAAACACCCTGAGCGACCTGCCACGCGAGACCCAGGACCTGCTGCTGCAGCTCTCCGTGCTGGATCGCTTCAACGTCGAATTGTGCGAGGAAGTGCTCGGCGTGCGTAACGCGCAGCACATCCTCGAAGGGCTGGCGGCCGACGGCCTGCTGCTGGTGCCGCTGGACCACGACGAGAAGTGGTACCGCTTCCATGCGCTGTTCGGCGAACACCTGCGCCAGCGCCTGGCCCGGCGCGTGGTGAGCAGCCTCGGCGACCTGTACCAGCGCGCCAGGCACTGGCTGGACAGTGACGGCCCGCAGCAGCGCTCCAACCTCTCCGCCTTCCTGCGCGAGTGCCGCAGCGAACTCAACGCCATCGACCTGCCCTCCTTCCACTACCGCGCCAGCCTGTGGTTCGAGCGGCACGGGCACCTGGTCGAGGCGGTGCACCACGCCCTCGCCTCGGAGGGCGAAGAACGCGCCTACGACCTGATCGACCGTTGCGTGATGACCGTCCTCGCCACCGGCGACTTCAACACCATCCTGGCCTGGACCGACAAGGTGCCGGCGGCGGAGCTGGCCCGCCGCTGGCACCTGCGCGTCGCCCGCTTCTGGGCCCTGGTGCTGGGCGGCCTGCACCTGCAGAACGCGCGCCAGGAACTGCGCGAGCTGCAACAGGCGGTCGGCATCGAGGGCGGCATCAGCGCTTTCGAGTACCAGGTCTGCCTGCGCACCTTCGACGCCCTCAGCGGCAACAGCCTGTCCGCCCTGGAACTGCTCAACCACTGGCCGCCCAGCGGCGACGTCTACCACAACGGGGTGGCCTGCAACGCCCTGATCTACGCCCTGGCCAGTGCCTCGCGCTACGACGACCTGCCCAATATCCTGGCCCACCACCCGGAGCCGCCGCCCAGCGCCACCCGCGGGCTCACCTATGCCTACCGGCAGTCCTTCATCGGCTGGATCCAGTTCCTCAAGGGCAACCTCGCCCGCGCCACCGCCAGCCTGAACGAAGCGCTGTTCCGCCTGGACGAACGCTTCGGCCGGCGCTCGGCGCCCTCCTGCGTGGTATCCGGCTACCTTGCCGAGACGCTGTACGAGAGCAACAACCTCGACGCCCTGAAGAGCCTGCTCAGCGGCCGCATCGAGGTGATGAACGAGCGGGTGTTCTTCGAAAGCTACCTGCGTGCGTTGCTGGCGGGGGCGCGCCTGCTCTATCTGCAAGGCAACGGCGACGACGCCTACGAACTGCTGGAGCGCCTCCACCTGTTCGGCCGCAGCACCGGTCTGCAGCGGCCGATCGCCGCGGCCCTGGCCGAGCGCATCCGCCTGCTGCTGCTCGACGGCGACCTCCAGACCGGCAAGCGCCTGCAGGCCGAGCTGGACGCCCTGGCGGGCCGATACGGCGCAGCCCTGACGCCCGCGGCGATGGGCAGCACCTTCGATATCCCGGTCCTCGCCATCCTCTCGCGGGCGCGCATCGCCCTGGCCGAGGGCCAGGCCCCGGCGGCGCTGGACGAACTGGAGCGGCTGCAGGGCCTGACACCCGACGTGCGCCTGGACTACCACGTCAAGGTACAGCTGTTGCGCTGCCTGGCGCTGTACCAGCTGGAAGACCCCGCCTGGGCCGACGCGCTGCTGGCGCTGCTGGAAGTCAGCGCCCGCTGCCAGATGCTGCGCAGCCTGTGCGACGAGCTGCCGGAATCGAAGCGGATGCTGGAGGAAATGAGCGGAAGGCTGCCCTCCTCCGCCCTGGAGGAACACCTGGCGCAGGTCCTCGGCGGCTTCCGGCAGGCCAGGCCGGAGCAGCCGGCCCGCCAGCAGTCCGAGTACAACCTCAGCGGCCGCGAGCAGGACATCCTCGACCTGCTGGTGCAGGGCATGCCGAACAAGCGCATCGCCCTGGCGCTGAACATCTCGGCGGAAACGGTGAAGTGGTACCTGAAGAAGCTGTTCGCCAAGCTCAACGTCAGCGACCGCGTGCACGCCATCGACAAGGCGCGCCGCGAGAAGCTGATCAGCGACAAGAGCCTGGGCTGAGCGCCCCGCAGGCAAAGAGGAAAAGCCCCGGGCGCAGCGCGCCCGGGGAGCATCGCCCGGCCCGCTATTGCGCGAGGTACCCCCCGTCCACGACCAGGTCCGCGCCGGTCATGTAGCTGGAGTCGTCGCTGGCCAGGAACAGCATGGCCTTGGCGATTTCCTCGGCGCGGGCCATGCGCCCCATGGGGATGCGCTGCCGCAGGTACGCCAGCATGTCCTGCGCCTGCTCGTCCGGCGCCGCCGCCAGCGCGCCTTGCACCATGGGCGTCTCGACATATCCCGGGCAGAGCGCGTTGATGCGGATGGCGTAGCCCCGGCGCGCGCAATGCGCCGCCACCGAGCGGGTGAACAGGCGCACGCCGCCCTTGCTGGCGTTGTAGGCCGGCACCAGCGGTTCGCCGATCAGGCCTTCGATGGACGCCACGTTGATGATCGAGCCCCCACGGGCCCGCATCCGCCCGATGGCCAGCTGCGTGCCAAGGAACACACTGTCCAGGTTGCAGGCGAGGGTGTGCCGCCACTGCTCCAGAGTCATCCGCTCGACGTCGCAGAAAGCCCCCACGCCGGCGTTGTTGACCAGTACGTCGAGGCCGCCGAACAGTCGCTCGCAGAAGTCGAACGTCTTGCGCCATTGCGCCTCGTCGGTGACATCCTGCTGCAGGAAGCCGACCGACAGCCCTTGCCCGCCCAGGGCGTTGGCCGCCGCGAGGCCGGCCGCCTGGTCGAGATCGGTCAGCAGCACGCGGGCGCCTTCCCGGGCGAACAGTTCGGCCGTCGCCAGCCCGATGCCCCTGGCCGCGCCGGTGACCAGGCAGACCTTGTCTTGCAAACGTCCCATCGCATTCACTCCCTGGTCATCGCGCGCCCGGCCCGCCATCGCGGGCGGGTTCGGCGCCGTTGATCCACCCGGCGACGCCGGATGCCGGGTACGGCACGGCAGCGGTCGCCAGGGCCGCCTCGTCGTGCAGGCCGAAGGTCTTCAGCAGTTCGTTCATTCCGCATCCCCTGTAAAAAAAGCGGCGCAGGCCAAAGGCCCCGCGCCGCAAAGCGTCGATTCGACTGGCGGATCAGTTGCGCACTATCACCTTGAGCAGGCCGTCACGCTCCAGCGCGGCCAGCAGATAGCGCGCCCCGAACGCCGCCGCCGGGCTGACGAAGCCGGCGGCGCTGACTTCGCCGGCGAGGATGCGCTCGATCCCGGCCACCGCCACCGAGCCGGCCTGCTCGTAGCCGCAGTTGCCCTGCAGGATCACCGTGGACTGGCTGGCCGGGCCGCTGCCGTGGCAGGAGATCACCGCGCGGCAGTGCTCCGGGTTCTCGCGCGGCGGCTCGACCGGCGTCCACTCGTGGCCCCAGCCGTTGGTGACCTGCTCCTGCTCTTCCGGCGACTTGAACCTGTGCACTTCGTTGAACTCGCGGGCCAGCTTCAGCACGCTGCTCATCACCGCGGGGTTGCCGAAGTTCACCAGCATGCTGCAGTTGCGCACGCGCGGGTCGTCGAGGTACCACACCGGCTCGCCGCCGCCGCTCCAGGGCAGGCAGTCGAGCATCTGGTGGAAGGTCGGCGCAACGGTCTGGTAGGCGGTGGCCGGCTCCCAGGCCACCAGTTCCTTTTGCGCCAGGTAGTACTGCGGCTGGCAGCACATGCGCAGGAACGACAGCGTGGAGCTGACCGAAGGGGTGGTGCCGCGGGTCACGTAGACCAGGTCCAGGGTGTCGACGCCGGGGGTTTCCAGGCAGACCTCGGCGGCCAGGTGGCCGGCGGCCCACATGAAGGCAAGCGCCGGGATCAGCAGGACGCCGCGATCGGCGTAGGCGGCGGCGTATTTCTCGCGCAGGAACAGCATCCAGTCCTGTTCGCCGGTGCTGTCCAGGTAATGGCAGCCGGCGGCCAGCGCCGCGCGCACCATCGGCTCGGCCAGTTGCATGAACGGGCCGACGGTGTTGTAGACCACGCTCTTGCCGGCGAGGAACGCGGTCAGCGGCGCTTCCTCGTTGGCCACTTCGACGACCTCGTAGCGGGCGTTCTTCAGTTCCGGCTGGGTAGCGAACTGTTCGTGGATCTTCCCCGCGCTGCGCCCGGCGGCGATGAAGGGAATGCCCCGCGCGGCCAGGTGGCGGGAAACCAGTTTGCCGGTGTAGCCACTGGCGCCATATACCACGACCTTGATGTCAGACATTTGTTGTTCTCCGGTTCATGCGGTTTGTTGTTGTGATCTGCAGGCGCTCAGCTCGCCTTCGAGGCGTTCGCGCAGTACCCGTTCGAGGGGTTTTTCCGAGGCGGTCTTGGGGATTTCATCGAGCACCTGCACGTGGCTGGGCAGCAGGTTGCGCGGCAGGTGGCGGGCGCAGTGCGCCAGCAGCTCGCGGCAGTCCAGGCGCTGGCCGGGCAGCGGCACCACGGCCGCGACCACCTCCTTCTCCCCGGGCGCGCAGGCCGGCGTGGGCAGGCCGTAGACGAACACGTCGGCGACCTGCTCGGCCTCGGCGATCACCTTCTCGATCTGCGCCGGGTCGATGAACTCGCCGTTGCGGCGGATACCGCTGCCGTCGCGGTAGTCGAAGTAGACCCAGCCCTGCTCGTCCCTGTGCCCGATGTCGCCGGAGTGGAACCAGCCCCCCTGGGTCTTGGCCGCGGACGCCTGCGGGTTGTTCAGGTAGGCCACCGGCGGATGGTCGTCGCCGCCGGCGGCGCGGAAGCAGATCTCGCCGCGCTGGCCCGCCGGCACTTCGTTGCCCTCCTCGTCGAGGATCGCGCAACGCAGGTGCGAAGGCGGCTTGCCGATGGAGCCGACGGGGCCGGCGCCTGGCGGGTTGAGGGCCAGGCCGCCTTCGGCGGTGCCGTAGAACTCGAAGATTTCGACGTTGAAACGCCGGGCGAAGTCCTGCCAGATGCTGGCCGGCATGCCGGCGCTGAACACGTAGCGCACCGGATTGTCGCCATCGTCCGGGCGCGGCGGCTCGGAGTACACGGCGGTGGTCATGCCGCCCAGCAGGTTGAACACGGTGCATTGGTAGCGACGCAGGATTTCCCACAGCCGCGACTTGGTGAACTGCCGGCTGATGACCACCCGCAGGCCCATGAACAGCGCATTGCCCAGGGTGATGCACTGGGCGTTGGCGTGGGTCAGGCTCAAGCCCGTGTAGGGCCGGTCGCCCGGCTGCAGGCCCACCTCGGCGCCGAGGCCGGCGATGGCGGCGAAGCGCGCGTAGGGCGCGACTATGGCCTTGGGGTTGCCGGTGGTGCCGGAGGTGAACAGCAGTTGCATGGGCTGCTGCAGGTCGGTGGCGCGCACGGCGATATCCGGCACGCGGTCGTCCAGGACATCGTCCAGGGCGCGGATGCGGATCCGCCGGTGGGTCGGCGGCTCGCCCGCGCCGGCGCCGGTGTCCAGCACCCAGAGCCATTCCAGCTTCGGCAGGCGCCCGGCCAGTTCGAGCACCGCCGCCAGGGCATGGTCGGCGACGATGGCGCCACGGCAGGCGGAGAAGCCCAGCAGGTATTGCAGCTTGTCGCCGCAGGCGCGGGCATCGATGGGCACGAACACCGTGTTGGCGATGGACGAGCCGACCATGGCCTCGACGAATTCCGGATGGTTGAACATGATCAGGGCGAAGGCGTCGCCCTGGGCCATGCCTTCGTCGTCCAGGCCGGAGGCGATGCGCTGGCCGTTCTCCCACAGCTGGCGATAGCTGCGGGTGCAGTCGCGCAGTTGCTGGTCGGCATCGACGTGGACGAAGGTCAGCACGTCCAGGTCCGGGCTCTGCTCGGCCTTGCGCCGGATGACGTTGGCCAGGATCAGTGAATCGTTGTGCATGGGGTGCCTCCTAGCGGGTCAGTACGGTCATGCTCATCACGGCGGCATCGGCGCCGATGAAGCCACCGCCGTTCTCCGCCAGGCCGACGCTGGCGCCCTGTACCTGGCGTGCGCCGCAGTTGCCGCGCAGTTGCTCGACCAGCTCGAACACCTGGCCCAGGCCGGTGGCGCCGATGGGGTGGCCCTTGCGGTTCAGCCCGCCGGACACGCTCACCGGGATGCGCCCGCCCAGTTCGGTGGCGCCGGACTCCAGCAGCACCACGCCCTCGCCCCGGCCACACAGGCCGAGGCTCTCGTAGTACATGAGCTCGGAGGCCGACGAGGCGTCGTGCAGCTCCACCAGGCTGAGGTCGCGGGGACCGACGCCGGCGGCCTGGTAGACCAGTTCGGATGCCCAGCGCGCCACTTCCGGGGTGTGCTCGTCGGCGTAGTCGTAGCCGCTGACGATCATCGACGCGGCGACGCGGATCGGCTGGCGCGCACCCAGGCGCTTCAGCGCACGCTCGGAGACGATCACCGCTGCCGCCGCGCCGTCGCCGATCGGCGAGCACATCGGCAGGGTCAGCGGGTCGGCGATCTTGCGCGCGGCGAGGATCTGCTCGACGCTCAGCACGTCCTGGAATTGCGCGCGCGGGTTGAGCGCGCCGTGGCGCGAGTTCTTCGCCGTGACCATCGCCAGGTGGCGGGGCTCGCCGCCGGCCATGGCCAGGTAGTCGCGCGCCCAGGTGGCGTAGATGTCCATGAACAGCGAGCGGTCCTTGCCGGCCTGGCTCAGGTCGACCTGGGCCCCGGAACGGCGCAGGCCAGCCTGCAGGAAGCCCAGCACCGCATCCTGCTCGTCCACGTCGACGCAGCCGTCGAACACCGAGAAGGTGCGCGCCTTGTCCTCGTGGTAGAGCTTCTCGTAGCCAGCGGCGATGACTACGTCGTGCAGGCCGTGGGTGACCATGGTGCAGGCCTGCTGGAAAGCGGTGGAAGCGGTGGCGCAGGCGTTCTCCACGTTGACCACCGGGATGCGCCCGACGCCCAGGCCGCGCAGCACCGCCTGCCCGGCTATGCACACCTGGCCGGTGATCACCGGGGCGGCGCCGGTGCCCATCCAGGCCGCTTCGAGCTGGCGCGCCTCGATGCCGGCGTCGTCCAGCGCCTGCCTGATCGCCTCGCGCGCCAGGCTGTTGAGGCTGCGCCCCAGGTGCTTGCCGAAGCGGGTCATGCCGACGCCGATGACGTAGGCGTTCTGCCGGGCGTTGCGGATCAGTTGCTGGTCCAGTTCGCTGGCGCTCATCACAGCCACTCCGGGTTGATCAGGTTGTAGCCGCCCTTGATCGCCAGGATCTGGTTGCAGCCGTCCTCGATCATCGAGGCGCGGGCGTCGCGGAAGATCTTCTCCACCGGATACTCGCGGGTCAGGCCATTGCCGCCGAACATCTGGATGGCGTCACTGGCCACCTCGAAGGCGTGCTCGGTGGCACTGACCTTGGCCAGCATCGCCGCCTGCAGCGCCGGCACCGGCGCCAGGGCGTTGAAGCGGGCCACGCGGCGGGTCAGTGCCTGGGCCGCCTCGACCTTGCGCAGCATGTGGAACAGCCGGCGCGCCACGTCCTGGTGACGGATGATCGGCAGGCC
>NZ_JAZAQP010000010.1:0-35359 GCF_036231725.1 Pseudomonas sp. JH-2
GCGAAACCGGCGCTCAGGAGGTCATGCGACATGGATGTCGCTAGAGCCCCGATCAGCACAGGGACGTGCTGTCGGGGCGGGCCTCCGTGGCGGGGGAATTCGTGAGGGTAGCCCGGCTTCATCGGGCCCGTATGTCGGGGCAAGCCTTCTTGGTTACTTCTTTGGCGTTTGAAAGAAGTGACTCGCCCGAGGGGGCGAAACGAGAGACATCCGAGCACTCGGAGCGGCGCGTTAAACCCAAACCCGACATCCTTGGGTTTCCGCATTCGCGGGAATGACGAGGGGGCGGAGCATGAGGTCGGGACAAGGGGTGAAGGCCCTGCGAGCAGAACCATGACCCCACCCCACATGAAAATGCCGTTTCCCCATAAGAAGAAACGGCATCCTGTTTTAAGCAAGCAGCATTACACCCATCAACGGGCTTCCGCGTTTCTGCTTGCCCGTCAGCGGCGGCCGGGCAGGGCGGCGATCACGTCCTCCGCCTGCAGGCCCTTGTCGCGTTGCACCACGGAGAACTCCACGCGCTGGCCCTCGATGAGGATGCGGTGACCTTCGCCGCGGATGGCGCGGAAGTGCACGAAGATGTCCTCGCCGGTGTCGCGGGAGATGAAGCCGAAGCCCTTGGAGGTGTTGAACCACTTCACGGTGCCGGTCTCGCGGTTCTCGTCGCTGATCGGGGCTTCGGGCTCTGCGCTCGCGCTGGGGCGCTTCTGCAGCCGGCCGGCGAGTTGCAGGACCACGGCGATGGCGAGGATCAGCAGGGGCAGGACGATGGCGGGCTGGTCGCCGATGGAGGGCAGCGGGGCCAGCAGGATGAGGATCTGCAGGACCACGGCCAGGGCGATCAGCGCCGATACCAGGCTCTGCAGCTGTTGTACCCGGTGGCTGGCGGGGGTGAGCAGCAGGGCGGTCAGGCCGAGCAGGGCCAGGTAGACGGCATCGGCATTTTGCAGGTAGGGGATGGCATCGGCGCGCAGCGAGGGCGCGAAGGACAACACGAGGGCGGCAACGCCCGTCAGCAGGTGGACGATTTTCAGCATGTTATGGATTCACCTTGAGCGGTAAGCGTAAAGAGAAGCAGCCGGTCGGGCGGTCTGGTTCGCAGCGATGAAGATGACCTGAAAGAGGCCGGCAGCCTATGCGCGGTGCGCACGGGCGGTATTTAACAGCAAACCGGTAACCTTCTCAAATCAACCGCTTAGCGCCTTGGGCGGGGGAGGTGAGCCCGGCGTGATGCCGGGCTCGGTGGGGTGGTTTCAGTGGGCAAGCAGGCTGCGCAGCATCCAGGCGGTCTTCTCGTGGACCTGCATGCGTTGCGTCAGCAGGTCGGCGGTGGGTTCGTCGGATGCCTGGTCGGCCAGCGGGAAGATGCTGCGCGCGGTGCGCACCACGGCTTCCTGGCCCTGGACCAGCAGGCGGATCATTTCCTGGGCGTCCGGCACGTCCTGCTCTTCCTTTATAGAGGAAAGGCGGGCGTAGGCGGCGTAGGTGCCCGGCGCCGGGAAACCGAGGGCGCGGATGCGCTCGGCGATGCTGTCCACCGCCAGGGCCAGCTCGGTGTACTGCCCCTCGAACATCAGGTGCAGGGTGTTGAACATCGGCCCGGTGACGTTCCAGTGGAAGTTGTGGGTCTTCAGGTAGAGGGTGTAGGTATCGGCCAGCAGGCGCGAGAGCCCTTCGGCGATGGCGGCGCGGTCCTGTTCGGCGATGCCGATGTCGATTTCCATGGCGTCTTCCTCTTGGTGAAAATTCCAGGTCAGGCTATCACGCACGCGGGTGCGCCCATCCTGGTTTGAATCAAAGCATCCGATAGTCGATTTCTATCAGGGGCTGCGACGCGGCGGCCGCCGGAGGGCGGCTGCAAGTCATGGTTTTTTCAGGCTATAATCCGCGCCTTTGCCGCGGGATGCGGGCCCGCGGCCAGATAGCAGCCAAGGTGTCCCGATGCCGATTTACGAATACCAGTGCCGTTCCTGCGGCCATCAGCTGGAAGCCATGCGGAAGCTCAGCGATGCGCCGCTGGTCGATTGCCCGGCCTGCCAGGCCCCGGAATTGAAGAAGATGGTCTCCGTCCCCGGTTTCCGCCTGAGCGGCGGCGGCTGGTACGAAACCGACTTCAAGACCGGCGCGAAGAAGAACCTGGCGTCCGCCGAGTCCGCCTGCCCCGCCACGGGCTGCGGCTCGGGCGCCTGTGCCGTCGGCGAATGAGCGGTTCCCTCGAATCCAAGACTTGCGAGAAGCGAAACACACCATGATGCGCAGCCACTATTGCGGCCAATTGAACGAGAGCCTGGACGGCCAGGAAGTCACGCTTTGCGGTTGGGTGCACCGCCGCCGCGACCACGGCGGGGTGATCTTCCTCGACATCCGTGACCGCGAAGGCCTGGCCCAGGTGGTGTTCGACCCCGATCGCGCGGAAACCTTCGCCAAGGCCGACCGCGTGCGCAGCGAGTACGTGGTGAAGATCACCGGCAAGGTGCGTCCGCGTCCGTCCGGCGCGGTCAACGCGAACATGGCCTCCGGCGCCATCGAGGTGCTGGGCTACGAGCTGGAAGTGCTGAACCAGGCTGAGACGCCGCCGTTCCCGCTGGACGAATATTCCGATGTTGGCGAGGAAACCCGCCTGCGCTACCGCTTCATCGACCTGCGCCGCCCGGAAATGGCCGCCAAGCTGAAGCTGCGTGCGCGCATCACCAGCAGCATCCGCCGCTACCTGGACGACAACGGCTTCCTCGACGTCGAGACGCCGATCCTCGGCCGCCCGACCCCCGAGGGCGCGCGCGACTACCTGGTGCCCAGCCGCACCTACCCGGGCCACTTCTTCGCCCTGCCGCAGTCGCCCCAGCTGTTCAAGCAACTGCTGATGGTGGCCGGCTTCGACCGCTACTACCAGATCGCCAAGTGCTTCCGCGACGAGGACCTGCGCGCCGACCGCCAGCCGGAATTCACCCAGATCGACATCGAGACCAGCTTCCTCGACGAGAGCGACATCATCGCCATCACCGAGAAGATGGTGCGCCAGCTGTTCAAGGAAGTGCTGGACGTCGAGTTCGACGAATTCCCGCACATGCCCTTCGAAGAGGCCATGCGCCGCTACGGTTCGGACAAGCCGGACCTGCGCATCCCGCTGGAGCTGGTGGACGTCGCCGACCAACTGAAGGACGTGGAGTTCAAGGTCTTCTCCGGCCCGGCCAACGATCCCAGGGGCCGCGTCGCCGCCCTGCGCGTGCCGGGCGCCGCCGCCATGCCGCGCAGCCAGATCGACGACTACACCAAGTTCGTCGGCATCTACGGCGCCAAGGGCCTGGCCTACATCAAGGTCAACGAGCGCGCCAAGGGCGTCGAGGGCCTGCAGTCGCCGATCGTCAAGTTCATCCCCGAGGCCAACCTGAACGTGATCCTCGATCGCGTCGGCGCCGTGGATGGCGACATCGTGTTCTTCGGCGCCGACAAGGCGAAAGTCGTCTGCGACGCCCTGGGCGCCCTGCGCATCAAGGTCGGCCATGACCTCAAGCTGCTCACCAAGGAGTGGGCGCCGATGTGGGTCGTGGACTTCCCGATGTTCGAAGAGAACGACGACGGCAGCCTGACCTCGCTGCACCACCCGTTCACCTCGCCCAAGTGCAGCCCGCAAGAGCTGGAGGCCAACCCGGCCAGCGCGCTGTCCCGCGCCTACGACATGGTGCTCAACGGCACCGAGTTGGGCGGCGGCTCCATCCGTATCCACGACAAGGGCATGCAGCAGGCGGTGTTCCGCGTGCTGGGCATCGACGATGCCGAGCAGGAAGAGAAGTTCGGCTTCCTCCTGGACGCCCTCAAGTACGGCGCGCCGCCCCACGGTGGCCTGGCCTTCGGCCTGGACCGCCTGGTGATGCTGATGACCGGCGCCGCGTCGATCCGCGAAGTGATCGCCTTCCCGAAGACCCAGAGCGCCGGCGACGTCATGACCCAGGCGCCGGGCACCGTGGACGGCAAGGCCCTGCGCGAGCTGCACATCCGCCTGCGCGAGCAGCAGAAGGCCGCCGAGTAATTCCAGACGAACCGCGGCGGCGCAACCCCTGCGCCGCCGCCGCAACAAGCTAGACGGAGTGAGTTATGGCTGGTCATTCCAAATGGGCCAACATCAAGCACCGCAAGGAGCGTCAGGACGCCAAGCGCGGGAAGATCTTCACCAAGCTGATCCGCGAACTGACGGTCGCCGCCAAGCAGGGCGGCGGCAACCCGGCTGACAACCCGCGTCTGCGCCTGGCCGTGGACAAGGCGCTGACCGCCAACATGACCCGCGACACCATCGACCGCGCGATCGCCCGTGGCGCGGGTTCCAACGACGCGGACAACATGGAGGAACTGACCTACGAAGGTTACGCGCCCAGCGGCGTGGCGATCATCGTCGAGGCCATGACCGACAACCGCAACCGCACCGCGGCGGAAGTGCGCCATGCCTTCAGCAAGTGCGGCGGCAACCTCGGCACCGATGGCTCGGTGGCCTACATGTTCGACCGCAAGGGGCAGATCAGCTTCGCCCCCGGCGTCGACGAGGATGCCCTGATGGAAGCGGCCCTGGAGGCCGGCGCCGACGACGTGGTGACCAACGACGACGGCTCCATCGACGTCTTCACCAGCTTCGCCGACTTCATCGCGGTGAACGAGGCGCTGACCGCCGCCGGCTTCAAGGGCGAGGAAGCGGAGATCTCGATGATCCCCTCGACCACCGCTACCCTGGACCTGGAGACCGCGCAGAAGGTGCTCAAGCTGATCGACATGCTCGAGGACCTGGACGACGTGCAGAACGTCTACTCCAACGCGGACATCCCCGAAGAGGTGATGGCGCAGCTTGGCTGACACCATCCCCGACAGGGGCCTCGGGCCGGAAGCCGGAGCCGTCGGATTCGACCGCTCCGGCTTCCTGCTTCTGGTTTCCGGCATATGACCCTGATCCTAGGCATCGACCCCGGCTCGCGCATCACTGGCTTCGGCGTGGTGAGGGACACCGGCCGCGGCTGCGAATACGTCGCCTCCGGCTGCATCCGCACCGGCAGCGGCGCCCTGCATGAGCGCCTGCAGATCGTCTTCCGCGGCGTGCGCGAGGTCATCCAGACCTACCACCCGACCATGATGGGCATCGAGCAGGTGTTCATGGCGCGCAACGCCGACTCCGCGCTCAAGCTCGGCCAGGCCCGCGGCGCGGCCATAGTGGCGGCGGCGGAGGAGGGGCTGGAGATCGCCGAATACACCGCCAGCCAGGTCAAGCAGGCCATCGCCGGTACCGGCGGGGCCGACAAGCTGCAGGTCCAGATGATGGTCATGCACCTGCTGAAGCTGACGCAGAAGCCGCAGATCGACGCCTCCGACGCCCTGGCCATCGCCCTGTGCCACGCCCACACCCGGCAGAGCCTGGTGCCCCATGGCCTGACGACGGCGCGCCGTCGCGGCGGGCGCCTGCGCCTGTAACCGACAACCTGCAAGGACCCTGAGCCGTGATTGGACGCCTGCGTGGCACCCTGGCGGAAAAGCAGCCGCCGCACCTGATCCTCGACGTCAACGGCATCGGCTACGAGCTGGAAGTGCCGATGACCACCCTTTATCGCCTGCCCGCCCTCGGCGAGCCGGTGACCCTGCACACGCACCTGGTGGTGCGCGAGGACGCCCACCTGCTCTACGGCTTCGCCGAGAAGCGCGAGCGCGAGCTGTTCCGCGAGCTGATCCGGCTCAACGGCGTCGGCCCCAAGCTGGCGCTGGCCCTGATGTCGGGCCTGGAAGTGGATGAGCTGGTGCGTTGCGTGCAGGCGCAGGATACTTCCACCCTGGTGAAGATCCCCGGGGTCGGCAAGAAGACCGCCGAGCGCCTGCTGGTGGAGCTCAAGGACCGCTTCAAGGCCTGGGAGAACATGCCGACCATCGCCCCCCTGGTGACGGAACCGAAACTGGCCGCAACAGTCTCAAGCGCCGAGGCGGATGCCGTCAGCGCGCTGATCGCGCTAGGCTTCAAGCCCCAGGAGGCGAGCCGCGCCGTGGCCGCCGTGGAGGAAAAAGATTTGTCCAGCGAAGAACTCATCCGCCGCTCGCTCAAGGGCATGGTCTGATCCATGATCGAGACCGATCGCCTGATTTCGGCCGCCACCGCCGGCCCTCGCGAGCGCGAGGAACAGCTGGACCGCGCCATCCGTCCGCTGAGCCTGTCCGACTACATCGGCCAGCCCAGCGTGCGCGAGCAGATGGAGCTGTTCATCAGCGCCGCCCGCGGCCGCAAGGAGGCCCTGGACCACACGCTGATCTTCGGCCCGCCGGGCCTGGGCAAGACCACCCTGGCGAACATCATCGCCCAGGAGATGGGCGTGGCCATCAAGAGCACCTCCGGCCCGGTGCTGGAGCGCCCCGGCGACCTGGCGGCGCTGCTGACCAACCTCGAACCGGGCGACGTGCTCTTCGTCGACGAGATCCACCGCCTCTCGCCCATCGTCGAAGAAGTGCTGTACCCGGCGATGGAAGACTTCCAGCTCGACATCATGATCGGCGAAGGGCCGGCGGCGCGCTCCATCAAGCTCGACCTGCCGCCCTTCACCCTGGTCGGCGCCACCACCCGCGCCGGCATGCTGACCAACCCGCTGCGCGACCGCTTCGGCATCGTCCAGCGCCTGGAGTTCTACAGCGTCGACGACCTGGCGACCATCGTCGCCCGTTCGGCCGGCATCCTCGGCCTGGACATGGACCCGGCCGGGGCCTTCGAGATCGCCCGCCGCGCCCGTGGCACGCCGCGCATCGCCAACCGCCTGCTGCGCCGCGTGCGCGATTTCGCCGAGGTGCGCGCCAGCGGCGCGATCAGCAGCGAGGTGGCGGACAAGGCGCTGAACCTGCTGGACGTCGACGAGCGTGGCTTCGACCACCAGGACCGGCGTCTACTGCTGACCATGATCGACAAGTTCGACGGCGGGCCGGTGGGGCTGGACAACATCGCCGCGGCCATCGGCGAAGAAAAACATACGATCGAGGACGTGCTGGAGCCCTATTTGATCCAGCAAGGCTATATCATGCGCACGCCGCGGGGACGGGTCGTCACCCGGCATGCCTACCTGCATTTCGGTCTGAAACTGCCGAAGCGGATGGGGGAGGATGCGATGCCGGATCTTTTCTCGTCTGAAGATGGTAATTAATTGCATTTGTGGCTGATTGCCGATTGGCAAAGCCCCAACTTGGTTCTAGAGTATGCGCGCGCAACACGGGGGTCAGCCGTTCGAGCATCGATTCCGGGTCTATTACGAGGACACCGATGCGGGCGGCATCGTCTACTACGTCAACTACCTCAAGTTCATGGAGCGGGCTCGCACCGAGCGGCTGCGGGCTCTGGGCTTCGCCCAATCCCAGCTGGCAGGTGAGAACCTGCTTTTCGTCGTTCATTCGGCCGAAGCGCGCTACCACGCGCCGGCCCGTCTGGACGACGAGCTGGTCGTCAGCGCCGAGGTCGAGGAGTTGAACCGCGCGAGCCTGCGTTTCCGTCAACAGGTTCGTCGAGCGTCGGATTCGGCCTTGCTATGCGAAGGCCGCTTCCTGGTGGCGTGCGTACGGGCTGACAACCTCAGGCCCCGCGCCATCCCCGAAGTGTTGCGTGCGGCATTTGCCGGCACTCCGGACACCCTTTCAGCAGGAGAATAACGTGGAACCGAACGTCGTCGACCATACCTCCATGTGGAGCCTGATCAGCAACGCCAGTATCGTGGTGCAGCTGGTCATGCTCACCCTGGTGGCCGCCTCGGTCACTTCTTGGATCATGATCTTCCAGCGCAGCAACATGATGCGCTCGGCCAAGAAAGCCCTGGATGGCTTCGAAGAACGCTTCTGGTCGGGCATCGACCTGTCCAAGCTGTACCGCCAGGCCGGCAGCAACCCCGACCCGGACTCGGGCGTGGAGCAAATCTTCCGTGCCGGCTTCAAGGAGTTCTCGCGCCTGCGCCAGCAGTCCGGCGTCGACCCGGACGCGGTGATGGAAGGCGTAGCCCGTTCCATGCGCGTGGCCATCTCCCGTGAGGAAGAGAAGCTGGAAACCAGCCTGCCGTTCCTCGCCACCGTCGGCTCCACCAGTCCGTACATCGGCCTGTTCGGCACCGTCTGGGGCATCATGAACTCCTTCCGCGGCCTGGCCGCCGTGCAGCAGGCCACCCTGGCCACCGTCGCCCCCGGCATCGCCGAGGCCCTGGTCGCCACCGCCATCGGCCTGTTCGCCGCGATCCCCGCAGTCATCGCCTACAACCGCTTCGCCGCGCGCTCGGAAATGCTGATCGGCCGCTACTACACCTTCGCCGACGAGTTCCAGGCCATCCTGCACCGCAAAGTCCACGCCAGCGACGATTGACCAGAGAGGTGAGCCGACATGGCAAGGGTCCGTCATAAACGCAAGCCGGTCGCTGAAATGAACGTGGTGCCATACATCGACGTGATGCTGGTACTGCTGGTCATTTTCATGGTGACCGCACCGATGCTGAACCAGGGCGTCAAGGTCGACCTGCCCAAGGTCTCCAGCGAAGTGCTCCCGCAGGACAACGACTCGCGGGTGCTGACCATTTCGATCAAGGCCGACAAGACCTATTACTGGAACATGGGTTCGGAAGTCGACCCCGACCAGGGCAAGGGCAGTCAGACCGCGGTGGCGCTGGACCAACTGGTCAGTGCGGCAACCGCCATCCTGGCCCAGAACAGCAGTCAGGGTAAGAAAGTGCAGGTCTTCGTGCGTGGCGACAAGGCTGTCGACTACGGCTCCGTCATGGCTGTCATGGGCGGATTGCAGAAGGCCGGCGTAGGTAACGTCGGGCTGATTACCGAGGCGCCCGGAACTTGATGCAACGCGAACACTCCCCATCGGAAAGCTACTTCTGGCCGGTCGTACTGGCGGTAGCGCTGCACGTCCTGATTTTCGCGATGCTCTTCGTCAGCTGGGCCATGACGCCCGAGCTGCCGCCTGCGCGTCCGATCGTCCAGGCTACGCTCTACCAGCTCAAATCCAAGAGCCAGGCCACGCAGCAGACCAACCAGAAGATCGCCGGGGAGGCGAAGAAGACCTCTGCCAAGCAGTACGAACAGGAACAGCTGGAGCAAAAGAAGGTCGAGCAGGAAGCCGTAGCCGCGGCGAAAGCTGCGGAACAAAAGAAAGCCGATGAGGCTCGAAAGGCTGCGGATGCCGAGAAAGCTGCGGAAGCAGCCAAGGCAGCCGAGGCGAAGAAGGCCGCAGACGCCGCCAAGAAGGCGGCCGAGGCCAAGGCCGCTGCGCAGAAGCAGCAGGCCGACATCGCCAAGAAGAAGGCCGAGGAAGAGGCCAAGAAGCAAGCCGAGGAAGAAGCCAAGAAACAAGCCGCGGAGGAGGCCAAGAAGAAGGCCGCCGAAGAGGCCAGGAAGAAAGCCGAGGAGCAGGCCAAGAAACTCGCCGCCGCGGAGGACGCCAAGAAGAAGGCTGCCGCCGACGCCGCGAAGAAGAAGGCCGCTGCCCAGGCTGCGGCGAAGAAGGCTCAGGAAGACAAGAAGGCCCAGGCCCTGGCCGAACTGCTGTCCGACGACACGCAGCGCCAGCAGGCCCTGGCCGACGAACAGGGCAACGAGGTGGCAGGCAACTTCGACGACCTGATCCGCTCCCGGGTATCCGAGGGCTGGTCGCGTCCGCCATCGGCCCGCAACGGCATGAGTGTTACCGTGCAGATCAGCATGCTGCCCGATGGCACCATCACCAATGCGACCGTCGTCCGCTCCAGCGGCGACAAGGCGTTCGACAGTTCCGCGGTGAACGCCGTGAGGAACGTCGGTCGCATTACTGAAATGCAGGGCCTGAGTCCCAAGGACTTCAATCCCTACCGTTCCTTCAAGATGACCTTCACGCCTGAGGACCTCACGCTGTGATCAAGATTTTCAGAGGATTGCTCGTCGCCCTGCTCTGCGTGGCAGGCGTAGCGATGGCAGATGAGAAGAACATTCTGGTGACCAGCGGGGCCGACCGGGCCGTGCCGATCGCCGTGGTGCCCTTCGGCTGGCAGGGTGGCAACGTCCTGCCCGACGACATGGCCAACATCATCGGCAACGACCTGCGCAACTCCGGCTACTTCGAGCCGATCCCGCGGCAGAACATGATCAGCCTGCCGGCCCAGGCCAGCGAGGTGATCTACCGCGACTGGCAGGCCCTCGGCGCGCAATACGTGCTGATCGGCAACATCACCCCGGCCGGCGGCCGCCTGCAGGTGCAGTACGGCCTGTTCAACGTCGCCACCCAGCAGCAGATCGTCACCGGCAGTGTCGGCGGCAGCGTCGAGCAACTGCGCGACATGTCGCACTTCATCGCCGACCAGTCGTTCGAGAAGCTCACCGGCATCAAGGGCGCCTTCTCCACCAAGTTGCTCTACGTGACCGCCGAGCGCTTCTCCGCCGACAACACCCGCTTCACCCTGCAGCGCTCCGACTACGACGGCGCGCGCCCGGTGACCCTGCTGCAGTCGCGCGAGCCGATCCTCTCGCCGCGCTTCTCGCCGGACGGCCGCCGCATCGCCTACGTGTCCTTCGAGCAGAAGCGCCCGCGCATCTTCATGCAGTACGTCGACACCGGCCGCCGCGAGCAGCTGACCAACTTCGAGGGCCTCAACGGCGCCCCGGCGTTCTCCCCGGACGGCAACCGCCTGGCCCTGGTGCTGTCGCGCGACGGCAACCCGGAGATCTACCTGATGGACCTGGGCTCGCGCCAGCTGCGCCGCCTGACCAACAACGCGGCCATCGACACCGAACCCTTCTGGGGCAAGGACGGCTCGACCCTGTACTTCACCTCGGACCGTGGCGGCAAGCCGCAGATCTACAAGATGAACGTCAACAGCGGCGCTACCGACCGCGTGACCTTCACCGGCAACTACAACGCCAACCCGAAACTCTCGGCCGACGAGAAGACCCTGGTGATGGTCCACCGCCAGGAAGGTTTCACCAACTTCCAGATCGCCGCCCAGGACCTGCAACGCGGCAATCTGCGGGTACTTTCGAACACAACCCTTAACGACTCGCCCACTGTCGCGCCAAATGGCACGATGATAATATACGCGTCCCGCCAGCAGGACCGGGGCGTGTTGATGCTGACCAGCATCAACGGACGTGTTCGGTTACCGCTACCCACCGCTCAGGGCGACGTGCGCGAGCCTTCCTGGTCCCCTTACCTGAACTGACGGTTGCCAACTGTTTCAAACTTATACACTGGGGTTCATTAGGAGTTACATGATGGAAATGCTGAAATTCGGCAAATTTGCCGTTATCGCCCTCGCCATGGCCGTAGCCGTAGGTTGCTCGTCCAAGAAAGGCGATGCTACTGGTGAAGGCGCCAATGGCGGCGTTGACCCGAACGCTGGCTACGGCGCCAACAGCGGTGCCGTTGACGGCAGCCTGAGCGACGAAGCCGCCCTGCGTGCGATCACCACCTTCTACTTCGAGTACGACAGCTCCGACCTGAAGCCGGAAGCCATGCGCGCTCTGGACGTACACGCCAAAGACCTCAAAGGCAGCGGCCAGCACGTTGTCCTGGAAGGCCACACCGACGAGCGCGGCACCCGCGAGTACAACATGGCTCTGGGCGAGCGTCGCGCCAAGGCCGTTCAGCGCTACCTGGTGCTGCAGGGTGTTTCCCCGGCTCAGCTGGAGCTGGTTTCCTACGGTAAAGAGCGTCCGGTTGCCACCGGCCACGACGAACAGTCCTGGGCTCAGAACCGTCGCGTCGAGCTGAAGAAGTAAGACCCTATGCGCCTGCGATTTCTGACCTTGATGGTCTGCGGCCTGCCGCTGATGGCGGCGGCCGCGGTTCCGGTGGTGGATGGTAACGATGGCGGCTACGCCAGCGCGCCGCCCGCGGGGTACGGCACCGCAGGCACTGATGGTGCTTATGCCGGTGGCGGGGCGGCTGCGGCCGCTCCCGTCTCCGGGCAAGCCCAGCTGTTCCTGCAACTGCAGCAGATGCAGGACGAGATCGCCCGCCTGCGTGGCACCCTCGAAGAGCAGCAGAACCAGATCCAGCAGCTGAAGCAGGAAAGCCTCGAGCGTTACCAGGACCTCGACCGTCGCCTTTCCTCCGCTCCGGCGGCACAGAACTCCTCCACCGACGGCAGCGCCGCCGGTGCGGGCGCAGCGGCCGGCGCCGCAGCCGCCCAGCAGCAACAGGCCCAGCCCGCGAGCAGCGAGCCGGGCGATCCGGCGAAAGAAAAGCTCTACTACGACGCGGCTTTCGACCTGATCAAGGCCAAGGACTTCGACAAGGCCAGCCAGGCCTTCGGCGCCTTCCTGCGCAAGTACCCCGGCAGCCAGTACGCCGGCAACGCCCAGTACTGGCTCGGCGAGGTGAACCTGGCCAAGGGCGACCTGCAGGGCGCCGGCCAGGCCTTCGCCAAGGTCAGCCAGGCCTACCCGAGCAGCCCCAAGGTGCCGGACTCGCTGTACAAGCTGGCCGACGTGGAACGCCGCCTGGGCAACAACGACAAGGCCCGCGGCATCCTCCAGCAGGTGGTCGCCCAGTACCCAGGCAGCTCCGCCGCGCAACTGGCCCAGCGTGACCTGAAGAGCCTCAAGTAAGCCTCTTGTCGCTCATCTGAAAACGCCGTTTCTTCCAGCAGGGGGAAACGGCGTTTTTCATTGCTACCGGGATGTCCGGCGTGGCCGGTAAATCCGATCGCGGACCCTACGCCGCCCCACCCACGTCATCCCCTTGTAGGAGCGCGCCCTGCTCGCGAATCGCGGGCAGGGCTCGCTCCTACGTCACCGGCCAGGAGCGAGCCTCCCTGGAACTGTAGGAGCGGACTCCGTCCGCGATTGCGTTGAACCCCACCATCGCCCGAATGAACAACATTCCGCGCCGGGCGCCGGTTTTTTCGCTAGAATCGCCGCCACCCGGAGCCGCGGAGCGGTTTCAGCTCGGCTGATGTCTGCCCGCCCGGGGTTCCCGGACGCCTGTCGCGTTCGCTCATTACACCGCAACGGAGGCGGATGGCCTGTACAGCCGTCACGCCCGTGGCTGATATGCAACAGACCCTGCGAATCACCGAGATCTTCTACTCGTTGCAGGGGGAAGCGCGCACCGTCGGACTGCCGACCGTGTTCGTGCGCCTGACCGGCTGCCCCCTGCGCTGCCAGTACTGCGACTCCGCCTACGCCTTCAGTGGCGGCGAGATCCGCAGCCTGGACAGCATCCTCGAAACCGTCGCCGGCTACCGGCCGCGCCACGTCTGCGTCACCGGCGGCGAACCGCTGGCGCAGCCCAACTGCCTGCCGCTGCTGCAGCGCCTGTGCGATGCCGGCTATGCGGTGTCGCTGGAAACCAGCGGCGCGCTGGACATCTCCGCCACCGACCGCCGCGTCAGCCGGGTGCTCGACCTGAAGACCCCGGGCTCCGGCGAGGTGCGCCGCAACCGCTACGAGAACATCGCCCAGCTCACCGGCAACGACCAGGTCAAGTTCGTCCTCTGCTCCCGCGAGGATTACGACTGGGCGGTCTCCAAGCTGATCGAGTACCGCCTCGACGAGCGTGCCGGCGAAGTGCTGTTCTCGCCGAGCCACCACCAGCTGGCGCCGCGCGAGCTGGCCGACTGGATAGTCGCCGACAACCTGCCGGTGCGCTTCCAGATGCAACTGCACAAGCTCCTCTGGAACGACGAACCGGGTCGCTGAGACGCGGACGGGAAGGGTAATCACATGACTCAGAAGAAAGCCGTCATCCTGCTCTCCGGCGGGCTCGACTCCGCCACCGTGGTGGCCATGGCCAAGGCCGAGGGCTATGCCTGCTACAGCATGAGCTTCGACTATGGCCAGCGTCACCGCGCCGAACTCCAGGCCGCCGAGCGCGTCGCCCGCCAGCTGGGTGTGGTGGAACACAAGGTCATCGGCCTCAACCTCAACGGCATCGGCGGCTCGGCGCTGACCGACAGCAGCATCGCCGTGCCCGAGGCGCCCAGCGAGGGCATCCCGGTCACCTACGTGCCGGCGCGCAACACCGTGTTCCTTTCCCTGGCCCTGGGCTGGGCCGAGGTGCTCGGTGCGCGGGACATCTTCATCGGCGTCAACGCCGTGGACTATTCCGGCTACCCGGACTGCCGCCCCGAGTTCGTCGAGGCCTTCGAGCGCATGGCCAACCTGGCCACCAAGGCCGGTGTCGAGGGCGACGGCTTCCGCATCCAGGCGCCGCTGCAGTTCCTTTCCAAGGCACAGATCATCCAGGCTGGCGTGGCCCGTGGCGTGGACTACGCGCTGACCGTTAGCTGCTACCAGGCGGACGGCGAAGGCCGCGCCTGCGGCAAGTGCGACAGCTGCCGCCTGCGTTCGGAAGGCTTCGCCTCGGCGGGGATTTCCGACCCTACGAGATATTTCTGAAAAATTTTTCGTAAGGGTGTTGTTTTTGCGTTAGAAATCAGTATTATACGCCTCGCGTTGGGTCGTTAGCTCAGTCGGTAGAGCAGTTGGCTTTTAACCAATTGGTCGTAGGTTCGAATCCTACACGACCCACCACTTCGCAAAGCCCCTGGCCATAGGCCAGGGGCTTTTTCTTTGCCCGCGAAAAACTCAGAACGGCCGGCTGCCGCCCAGGCTGATGCGCTTGAGGCGCCGCCGCTCGCTGGCCGGGAAGGCGTTGCGGCCGTGCAGGGTGGCCTGGTTGTCCCACCAGACGATGTCGCCCACTTTCCATTTGTGCGTGTAGCTCAGCTCCGGGCGCTGCAGGTGGGCGCGCAGCCGCTCGATCAGCGCCTTGCCCTGCTGCGGCTCGTGACCGGGGATTTCCACCTCGGTGTGCACGCTGAGGTAGAGCACGCGCTTGCCACTTTCCGGGTGGGTGCGCACCAGCGGGTGCTCGGTGCCCTGGATCGGCTCGATGTCCGGGGTGCGGTAGGTGACGAAGCCGCCGGCGTAGCCGTTCTTCAGGCGCACGAAGGGGTTGTAGTTGATCAGCCGCAGGCCGTCGATCTCCTGGCGGGTGGCCTCGTCCAGGCTTTCATAGGCCAGCGCCAGGTTGGTGAAGTGCGTCTCGCCACCGCTGTTCGGCACTTCCAGGGCGTATAGGAAGGAGCCGGAGGAGGGCAGCGGCGTCCACTGGTGGTCGACGTGGGCGGGCAGGGCGAAGTTACCCAGCTCGCCATCGCCGGTGTTGGCCACCTTGACGATGTCCGGGGCCTTGCCGTCGGCGCCGGAGGACAGCACCGGCACGTCCGCCGGCGGCTGGAACACCGCGCCGAACAGGGTGGCGAAGCGCAGGTACTGCTCGTCGTCCAGCTGCTGGTCGCGGAAGATCAGGATGTGGTGCTCGCGGTGGGCCTGCCTGATCGCCAGGATTTGCTCCGGCGTCAGTGGCTGGCGCGCGTCCAGGCCGCGGACCTCGGCGCCCAGCGGGGCGTCGAGGGGGATGATGGCGAAGGGTTCGATCGGGGTTTCTTGCGGTGCCTTGAGGGCGGCGGATTGGCTCATGGTTTGGTTCTCCGTGTCAGGCTTGGGTCACCCTCTCCCCGGCCCTCTCCCTGAAGGGAGAGGGGGTATCCGTGCGAAGCGCGTCTTCTGTGCTGTCCTGCTACCGCGTCTGCAGGATCCAACCATGGTTTCGCTTCACGCCGATCCAGTCCCCTCTCCCTTCAGGGAGAGGTTAGGGAGAGGGTGTGCTTTCAGATTTTCTTGACGGTCCGGCTACGCTGCCCGTCCACCCCCACCGGCACCTCGCCGGCCAGGGTCACGCGGCGCACGATGCGCGGCTGGGTGCCATAGTCGTCCACCGCGTAGTGCTGGGTGGCGCGGTTGTCCCAGATGGCCACGTCGCCGGCCTGCCAGCGCCAGCGCACGGTGTTCTCCAGGCGGGTGACGTGGCTCTGCAGCACCGCGAAGAGGTGCTGGGAGTCGTGCTGCGACAGGCCCTTCAGGCGCTTCACGAAGTGCCCCAGCAGCAGGTTGCGTTCGCCGCTGATGGGGTGCACGCGCACCACCGGGTGCTCGGTCTCGTAGACGGTGGAGGTGAACACCTTGCGGTAGTGCTCCAGGCGCGCCGGGTCGGCGTTGGGCTTGGCCGCGGCGTAGTCGTATTCGTTGCTGTGCACGGCCCAGAGCTTGTCGGCCAGCGCCTTGAGCTCGTCGGTGAGGTCGTCGTAGGCGCTGGCGGTGTTGGCCCATACGGTGTCGCCGCCGGCTTCCGGGGCCACTACGTTGCGCAGGATGGAGGCCTTGGGGTAGGCCTCGACGAAGGTCACGTCGGTGTGCCAGGAGTTGGCCCGGCGGCCTTCGGCGCCATCCAGTTCGAGCAGGTACTCGGTGCCGTCGCGCACCGGCACCGTCGGGTGCGCCACCGGCTCGCCGAGCAGCTTGGCGAAGGCCTCCTGGCCCTGGTCGTTGAGCTGGCCCTGGCCGCGGAAGAAGATCACCTTGTGCTCGACCAGGGCGGCCTGGATGGCCTCGACCGTGGCGGCGTCCAGGCTGCCGGACAGAGTCACCCCGCGGATCTCGGCGCCGATGCGCCCGGCCACCGGGTGGATGTCGAGTCGTACGGCGGGTTGTACGGCGTGTGCTGCGTTGCTCATCTGGTTTTCCTCATTGCTGTAGGTGGTACTGCAAGGGGCCGCGCGGGACTGCGCCGCGCGGTGAGTGGGATCAGAAGTCGTAGCGGACCGAGGCGCCCAGGGTGCGCGGCTGGCCCACCGAGGCGGTGTAGGAGCCGTTGATGCTGGCGAAGGCGGCCAGGTAGTAGTCCTTGTCGAAGGCGTTCTTCAGCCAGACCGAGGCGTCCAGCTGGCCGTCGCCGAGGTCGTGGCGCACGCCGACGGAGAAGTTCGCCAGGCCGTAGCCGGGGATCTTCGAGAGGTCGGAGTCGTCCAGGGTGCCCTCGGCCTCGGAGCGGTACGAATAGCTGGCGTTGACGTAGGGCTCGAAGCGGTTAGCCAGCTGCCACTTGTATTCGCCGTTGAGGTTGGCGATCCATTTCGAGGCGCCGACCACGCGCTTGCCGGTGAGGTCGCAGCTGGCCGGGGCTCCGGGCTGGGTGCTGATCTCCGCCGGGCACGGGGCGTCCTTGAACGACAGGTAGGTGACGTCGTTGTAGGAGCCGTTGAAGTTCAGCGTCAGGCCGCGGATCGGCAAGGCGGTGGCCTCCAGCTCCAGGCCGCGGGAGCGCACGCTGCCGGCGTTGGAGAGCACCTGCACCAGTTGGGAGGAGCCGGCCGGCTGGTACAGGGTGGTGGCCTGGTAGCCGTGGATGCCGGTCCAGAACAGGTTGGCGTTGAGCTGCAGGCGGCGCTCGAACAGCGTCGATTTCAGGCCCAGCTCGGCGTCGTTGGCCCGCTCCGGGCCGACCAGCAGGGAGTCGGCGCCGGCGCTCGGCGCACTGGCCACCGCCAGGTTCACCCCGCCGGACTTCTCGCCATGGGACAGCGAGGCGTAGCCCAGCAGGTCGTCGCTGAACTGGTAGCTCAGGCTGAGCAGCGCCGAGGGGGCGAAGCTGTACACGCTGAGGTCGCCGGAGTCGTAGGCGCCCAGCTGGCCGTTGCGCACCACCGCGCCGGCGCCGGTCACGGGGGCGCCGCCCACCGGGGCGTAGCGCTTCACCTTGGCGTCCTTCTCCTCGTAGGTGCCGCGCAGGCCGGCGGTGAAGTCGAGCTTGTCGGTGAGGTGCCAGGTGCCCTGGGAGAAGAGCGCGAAGCTGTCGGTCTCGATCTTGCCGTTGGCCTTGCTGGAGGCGTTGTTCAGCGCGTTGAGGTTGGTGCCCAGCAGGTAGCTGTCGGCCAGCGGGCCGTAGTCGGTGAAGGTCTTGTTGCCCAGGTTCTGGTTGAACGCGTAGGCGCCGACCACGTAGTCGAAGGCGCCGCCGGTGGGCGAGGCCAGGCGGATCTCCTGGGAGAACTGGCGGTCGCGCACCGCCACCCCGGTGTTGCGGATCGCCGAGACGTTCAGCTGCTCGTCGTTGGCCGGGGTGAAGTTCCAGAAGCGGTAGGCGCTGATGGAGGTCAGGGTGAAGTCGTTGGCCAGCTTCCAGTTGGCCTCCACCGAGCTGCCGCCCTGGTGCACGCTGACGTGCTGGCGGCTGTCGATGTTGACCTTGTGCCGGTCCGGGTCGGCGATCGGCGAGGCGCCGACCAGCGCGGCGCGCTGCCAGAAGCGCGGTGCGGCGCCGTAGACGACCATGCTGCCGTTGCTGGAGTCCTCTTCGTTGTACTCGCTGATCCAGCGCAGGCTGAAGTCCTCGCCGGGCTTGTACAGCAGTTGCCCGCGGATGCCCTGGCGCTCGCCGCCGTTGAGCTTGTTGTCGTCGTGGATGTTGGTGATGTAGCCGTCGCTGCGGGTGCGGTAGGCCGAGACGCGCCCGGCCAGCTCGTCGGTGAGCGGCCCGGAGACGGTGCCGCGGCCCTGGAAGTAGCCTTCCTGGCCGCCGGAGACCTCCACCGTGCGCTCGGGGGTGAAGGTCGGCGCGCGGGTGCTGATGTTGAGCACGCCGGCGGTGGTGTTCTTGCCGAACAGGGTGCCTTGCGGGCCGCGCAGCAGTTCCAGCTGCTCGATGTCCAGCAGGTCGAACACCGCCATGCCCGGGCGGCCCAGGTAGACGTTGTCCAGGTAGACCCCGGCGGAGCCTTCCAGGCCGTCGCTGGCCGGGTTGTTGCCGATGCCGCGCACGGCGATGCTCGACTGGCGGGCGTGGATGTAGGCGACGTTCACGCTGGGCAGCACCTGCTGCAGGTCCTGCACCTTGGTGATGCGCTGGTTCTCCAGGGTGGCGCCGTCGAGCACGGTGATGGGCGTGGGCACCTTCTGCGAGTCTTCCTCGCGGCGCCGGGCGGTGACCGTGACCTTGCCCAGGGCGGTGGCCTGGGTAGTGGTGTCCTTGTCGGCGGCGCTGGCGGCCTCGGGCGTGGCGCCGGTGGTGTCATCCTGCTCGGCGGCCTGCAGCGGCAGCGCGCCGCCCAGTGCGAGCAGCAGGACCAGGGCGTAGTCGGGGGCGCCGGGCCGGGTTCGGCCGGGGCGGGGCGTGAACGGGGATTGCAGCGAGGCACTCAGGCTCATGGTTTTTTCCTTGCATCAGGCACTGCCCGGCTGGGTGCGGGCAACAGGGGGCCGTGCCATGCAAGGCATGGCGTGAACGGCTCTCTTCGATTCGGTGGGCGTCTGGGCGACGCCGGGCATTCAGCGGCTACAGCCGCGAGGCGGAAGCATTCGTGCCGGCAGCAGGCGCGGGGCGAAAGGGTGCAAGGCCATCGGGGGCTCCTGGTCGAGGGGCATATTCTTATTTCTTAAAAGAATAAATTTAAGTTTTATTCTTCGTTGACGGAATAAGAGCTTGCATTTAAAACCAGCGCATCCCCCACGGCAAATGCCTTTGTCCAATATTTTCAATGCCGGTAAAGCATCATGGATCTGCGCCAACTGCGTTACTTCATCGCCCTCACCGAACACCGCAGTTTCGTCCGCGCGGCCGATGCCATGGGCATCACCCAGCCGGCCTTCAGCCGCAGCATCCAGGGCCTGGAGCAGGAGCTGGGCTGCCAGCTGGTGGACCGCGGCAGCAAGGAGCTGCGCCCCACGCCCGAAGGCCAGGTGGTGCTGCAGCACGCGCTGCGCCTGGTGCAGGGCGCGGCCAACCTGACCCAGGAAATCACCCAGCTGAACAAGCTGGATGCCGGCGAACTGCATTTCGGCTGCGGGCCGGCGCCGGCGCAGAAGCTGGTACCCGACGCCGTGGCGAGGCTGATCCGCCACCACCCGCGGCTGCAGATCAATTTCCAGGTGGACAACTGGGAGCGCCTGTCGCGCAGCCTGCTGCGCGACGAGATCGAATTCTTCATCGCCGACATCCGCCACTTCGAGGCCGACCCCGGCTTCCAGACACGGCCGCTGAGCCCGCGGCGGGGCTTCTTCTTCTGCCGCACCGGGCACCCGCTGCTGGCCAAGGAGAGCCTGTCCACCAACGACCTGTTCGCCTATCCCCTGGCTTCCGCGCGGATGCCGCCGGGCATCCGCAAGCTGCTGGCCAACCTCAGTGGCAAGAGCGACCTGCAGGCGAACATCCAGTGCGAGCACCTGGGCTCGCTGGTGCGCATCGTCAGCCAGACCGACGCCATCGGCGTGGGCAGCGAGGACGGCCTGCGCCAGGCGCTGGCCAACGGCGAGGTGGCGCGCCTGCACCTGCGCAACCTGCCGCACAACATCGACAGCCTGCAGGCGCGCTGCGGCATCGTCAGCCGTACCGGCTACCGCCTTTCGGCGGCGGCGCGGGCGCTGATCGAGACGTTGGTGGAGCTGGACGAGGAAGAGCGGAGCGCGGTGGCGTGAAGCGACCGGCGGGGCGGGGGTGATCCTGTAGGAGCGAGCTTGCTCGCGAACCTTGGGCCTGTGCTCCGATCTCCCCTTCGCTATTCCCGCGAACGCGGGAACCCAATTGGCTTGGGGGCTTGGTGTAGCGCGCCGCTCCGAGTGCGTTGATGTCTCTCGTTTCGCCCCCTCGGGCGAGTCACTTTTGTCAAACGCCACAAAAGTAACCAAAAAGGCTTGCCCCGCATACGGGCCCGATGGAGCCGGGCTACCCTCGCGAACTCCCCCGCCACGGAGGCCCGCCCCGAGGGTACGTCCCTGTAGCCCATCGGGGCTCTCGCGACATCCATGTCGCATGACCTCCTGAGCGCCGGTTTCGCTCGGCCTTCTGAAGGGGCGTTCCGGTGCGCTCGGTTGTTTCTCTGGAAGTCCAAACGCCAGAGCAAAAGCGCTTTTGCTTTTCGTAGGAGCGAGCTTGCTCGCGAACCCTGACTCGGCCCCCTCCCTAACCCTCCCCCGCAAGCGAGAGAGGGGACCGTTCGGCGTGATGCGAAACCGCGAAGCTCCCGGGCTCCCCGTAGGGCGCATAACGCCTACGGCGTTATCCGCCATGATCGCGGACAGAGTCCGCGCCTACGGTTCCAGGAAGCACGGTCGTAGGAGCGGACTCCGTCCGCGATTGGATTCACCGGCCACGCAGGACGCCTCGGCGGCACGGCCAACGGCGGATAACCGCGAACGGTTATACGCCCTACGGTCGGGCATGGTCGCAGGCTGCCCAGGGCTACCCGGCGGCACCGGGATCACTGCACCTGCGCCACCGGCTGTGCCGCAGCCAGCTTGGCGGCGGCTGCCAGGTAGTCCGGCTTGGCCCAGTCGGCGGCCTTGAAGTCGCGGCGGATCAGGCCGTACTGCCTGGCGGCCTGGATGGAGGCGTCGAGCTGGCCGAGGAAGCCGGCGTCCAGCTGCGGCGACAGGGCGTCGGCCAGCGGGCGGTCCTTGTATTCGGTCTGCAGGATGATCGGCGGGTAGCCGGCCTGGTTCGACACCAGGTCGATGAAGGCCGCGTGGTTGGCTTCGGCACCGGCCCAGGCCAGGGCCTGCAGTTCCACCTTGAGCAGGCGCTGGGTGATCTCCGGGTGGGCGTCGACGAAGGCGCCATTGCCTACCAGCACCGCCTGCAGGGTGCCGGCGCCGCCGAGGTCGCGGGTGCTCAGGGGGATTTCCGCCAGGCCTTTCTCGCGCAGGGCGAAGAGGCCGGCCAGGCCCCAGGTGGCGTCGATCTGCTTGGCCGCCAGGGCGGCCAGCGATGCGTTGAAGTCCAGGCTGATGACCTTCAGGTCCTTCTCGCCCAACCCGACGCTGGCCAGGGCGTTGTCGAACGACAGCTGGCTGGCGGTGCCGCGGAAGAGACCGACGCGCTTGCCCTTGAGGTCGGCCAGGGTCTTGATCCCCGAGCCCGGCTGCACGCCCAGGTAGTGGTTGACGCCGCGCCCGGTGGCGGCCAGCAGGCGGGTGTCCAGACCGCTGGCCTTGCCGATGATGGCGGCCAGGTCGCCGAGGTAGGCGAAGTCCACCTGGCCGTTGGCGAAGGCCTCGTTGATCACCGGGCCTGCGCCCTTGAAGTAGGTCCACTTGATCTCGATGCCGTCGTTGGCGAACTCCTTCTCCAGCAGCTTGCGGGTATAGAGCACGTCGACGATGCCGCCACCGGAATGGTTCTGCCCGGCGCCCACGTCGGGCACGGCGATGCGGATTTCCTTCGGCGCCTCGGCGGCGCTGGTGAACGGGGCGTAGGCGCCGAGCAGCCCGGCGAGCACCGGGGCGGCGAAGAGCGACAGCAACTGGTGGGTGAGGGCCTTCATGGCGCCTGCCTCCTGCGGGGGAATGGGAGGGGCACTAAGGCAGGTCGCGGCCGATTAATAAAATAATAAAAATTCATTTTTTAATAATTTAAAGAGATAAGTCAGCCGCCATCCGCGCTGCCGGGCGAATGCGCGCAAGGCATAAAAAATATTCGTCGAATGCATTGGCCGCACCGGGGAGGCTTCCCTTAAATGGGGCTTCTTAGCTCATAAATGCATTGATAGATTTTTTCATATTCCAATGAAGAATATTTCTAAGGCGCTCGCCTTGCCTGTGCCCAGCCCCTCAAGCGCCGTCGCCTCGCAGCGTCTGGCGCGCCTCGCCCCGCGCCTGCTGCCCTGGCTGTTGCCGTTGGCGCTGTTCGTCCTCTGGTGGTTGGCCGCCGCCCAGCATTGGATGTCCGCACAGATACTGCCGGCGCCGACGCTGGTCTGGCAGAGCGCCCGCGAGCTGTTCGCCGGCGAGCTCTGGCAACAACTGTGGGTCAGCCTGCAGCGGCTGTTCTGGGGCCTGCTCGCCGGCATCGCCAGCGGCGCGGCGCTGGGTGCCTGGCTGGGTTTCAGCCGCAGCGCCGAGCGCTTCGTGCTGCCGACCTTCCTGGCCCTGGCGCAGGTTCCCACGCTCGCCTGGATTCCGCTGTTCATGCTGTTCTTCGGCATCGGCGAACTGCTCAAGCTGGTGGTGCTGGTCAAGGCGGTGATAGTCCCGGTGGCGCTGCACACCCTGGTCGGCGTGCGCGATGCCCAGCCCAAGCTGCGCGAGGCCGCCGCCGTGCTGCGCCTGCCGACGCCGCTGCTGGTGCGCCGGCTGCTGCTGCCGGCGGCGCTGCCGGCCTTCCTCACCGGCGTGCGCCTGGCCCTGGCCCAGGGCTGGACCTCGCTGCTGGCGGTGGAGCTGCTGGCCTCCAGCGAGGGCATCGGCTACCTGATGGTGCAGAGCCGCCAACTGTTCATGCTCGACGTGGTATTCGTCTGCATCCTCGTCGTCGGCCTGGTGGGCGCGGCCATGGACCAGGGCATCCAGGCCCTGGAGCGGCGCCTGGTGCACTGGCCGCAGCAGGCCGCCGGCGAGTTCCGCCGTGGCGCCCGCGGCCAGGGCTGGCAGCGTCTGCAGCCCTGGCTGCTGCCGCTGGCGCTGCTCGGCCTGTGGCAGGCGGCGAGCATCGCCCGGTGGGTCGACCCGGCGATCCTCGCCAGCCCCGCCGCGGTGGTCGAGGCCACCTGGCAGGGCCTGCTCGACGGCAGCCTGCCCACGGCCCTGCTGGCCAGCCTGAAGCGTTCGCTGCTGGGCCTGCTGCTGGGCGGTGGCGCCGGCTTCCTGCTGGGCCTGGCGCTGGGCCTGTGGCGCCCGGCGGAGCGCCTGCTCGGCCCGTCGTTCTCGGCTCTGCGCCAGGTTGCGATCTTCGCCTGGGTGCCGCTACTCACCGCCTGGTTCGGCCTGGGCGAGGCGGCCAAGGTGGTGTTCGTCGCCCTGGCCAGCTTCTTCCCGCTGCTGCTGGCCACCCAGCGCGGCATCGCCAGCCTGCCGGCGCAACTGGGCGAGGCCGCCCGGGTGCTGCGCCTGTCGAGCTGGCAGCGCCTGCGCCGGCTGGTGCTGCCGGGGGCGGCGCCGTCGATCTTCGCCGGCCTGCGCCTGGGCCTGATCTACGCCTGGCTGGGCACCATCGGCGCCGAGTACTTCATGCCCTCGGACGGCGGTATCGGCAGCCTGATGATCGGCGCCCAGCAGCTGTTCCGCATGGACCTGGTCAGCGCCGGGATGCTCCTGGTCGGCCTCACCGGCGCCCTGCTCGGCGCCCTCGGACAACGCATCGAAGCGCACGCCACGCGCTGGAGACACGTATGAACGCTTTCACTTCCGCGCCGCTGGTGAGCTTCCGCCAGGTCGGCAAGAGCTTCCCGGTGGACGGCCGGCAACTGGAGGCCATCCAGCGCTTCGACCTGGACATCGCCGAGGGCGAGTTCATCGCCATCGTCGGCGCCAGCGGCTGCGGCAAGTCCACCCTGCTGCGCCTGCTGGTGGGCCTGGACCGCGAGTACCGCGGCGAGATCCGCATCGGCGACAAGGCCATCGACGGCATCGGTGGCGAGCGCGGCATCGTGTTCCAGGAGCACCGCCTGTTCCCCTGGCTGACGGTGGAGCAGAACGTCGCCCTGGGCCTGGTCAACGAGCCGCTGAGCGAGACCGGCAAGGCGCGCAAGGTCGCCGACTACCTGGAACTGGTGGGCCTGTCGGCCTTCCACCGCGCCTACCCGCACCAGCTTTCCGGAGGCATGGCCCAGCGCGTGGCCATCGCCCGCGGGCTGGTGGCCAGCCCGCGCATCCTGCTGCTGGACGAACCCTTCGGCGCCCTCGACGCGCTGACCCGCCAGCAACTGCAGGAGGAACTGCTGTGCATCCGCGAGCGCGAGCGCATCACCACCCTGCTGGTGACCCACGACGTGGAGGAGGCGCTGTTCCTGGCCGACCGCGTGGTGGTCATGGCGCCGCGCCCGGGGCGCATCAAGCGCATCGTCGAGGTGCCCCTGGCACACCCGCGCGAGCGCGGCGGCTTCGACTTCCTGCGCCTGCGCGAGGAGCTGCTGCACGAGCTGACCGGCGATGGCGACTACGTCGCGCCGCAGCCCAGGCGGGTGGAGAACCTGCCGTTCGAATTCATCGCCTGCTGAGGCGTCTCTTCTTTTCGTAGGAGCGAGGGGGACGCCTAGTTCTTGCTCGCGAACAAATGCGGTGCCATGCGGTTCGCGAGCAAGCTCGCTCCTACGAAGAACACCCCGGCGCGGCCTGCAAGACAGTTGCTCCTACATGAAACCTCCCAACCCCCGAGTCCCGACATGAGCAAACGCCCCAACTTCCTGGTGATAGTCGCCGACGACCTCGGCTTCTCCGACATCGGCGCCTTCGGCGGCGAGATCGCCACGCCCAACCTCGACGCCCTGGCCCATGCCGGCCTGCGCCTGACCGACTTCCACACCGCGCCGACCTGCTCGCCGACGCGCTCGATGCTGCTCACCGGCACCGACCACCACATCGCCGGCATCGGCACCATGGCCGAGGTGCTGACCCCGGAGCTGGAGGGCAAGCCCGGCTACGAGGGCTACCTCAACGACCGCGTGGTGGCGCTGCCCGAACTGCTGCGCGAGGCCGGCTACCAGACGCTGATGGCCGGCAAGTGGCACCTGGGCCTGAAGGCCGAGCAGGCGCCCCACGCGCGTGGCTTCGAGCGTTCCTTCTCGCTGCTGCCCGGCGCCGCCAACCACTACGGCTACGAGCCGCCCTACGACGACAGCACGCCGCGCATCCTCAAAGGCACGCCAGCGCTCTACATCGAGGATGACCAGTTCATCGACCAGTTGCCCGAGGGTTTCTATTCCTCCGACGCTTTCGGCGACAAGCTGCTGCAGTACCTCAAGGAGCGCGACCAGGCGCGGCCGTTCTTCGCCTACCTGCCGTTCTCCGCGCCGCACTGGCCGCTGCAGGCGCCCAAGGAGGTGGTGGACAAGTACCGCGGCCGCTACGACGCCGGCCCCGAGGCGCTGCGCCAGGAGCGCCTGGCCCGGCTCAAGGCGCTGGGCCTGGTAGCGCACGACGTCGAGGCGCACCCGGTGGTCGCCATCAGCCGCGAGTGGGAGGCGCTGAGCGACGAGGAGCGGGCGAAGTCGGCGCGGGCCATGGAGGTCTACGCGGCGATGGTCGAGCGCATGGACTGGAACATCGGCCGGGTGGTCGACTACCTGCGCCAGCAGGGCGAGCTGGACAACACCTTCATCCTGTTCATGTCCGACAACGGCGCCGAGGGCGCGCTGCTGGAGGCCTTCCCGAAATTCGGCCCGGACCTGCTGGGCTTCCTCGACCAGCACTACGACAACAGCCTGGACAACATCGGCCGCGCCAACTCCTACGTCTGGTACGGCCCGCGCTGGGCCCAGGCGGCCACCGCGCCGTCGCGGCTGTTCAAGGCCTTCACCACCGAGGGCGGCATCCGCGTGCCGGCCTTCGTGCGCTACCCGCAGTTGTCGCGCCAGGGCGTGATCAGCGAGCAGTTCGCCACCGTCATGGACATCACCCCGACCCTCCTCGACCTGGCCGGCGTGCGCCACCCCGGCAAGCGCTGGCGTGGCCGCGAGGTCGCCGAGCCGCGCGGCAAGTCCTGGCTGGGCTGGCTGTCCGGCGAGACCGAGCGCGCCCACGACGAGAAGACCGTGACCGGCTGGGAGCTGTTCGGCATGCGCGCCATCCGCCAGGGCGACTGGAAGGCGGTGTACATCCCCGCGCCGGTGGGCCCGGCCAGTTGGCAGCTGTACGACCTGGCCAAGGACCCGGGCGAGGTCCACGACCTGGCCGAGGCCCAGCCGGGCAAGCTGGCCGAGCTGATCGAACACTGGAAGCAGTACGTCAACGAGACCGGCGTGGTGGAGGGGGCGTCGCCGTTCCTGGTGCGCTGAGCCGCGGTCGACGAAAAGCGAAGCCCGGGCAGCGATGCCCGGGGCTTTTTTGTTTTCGCTGCGGGGAGGCCGGCGCAGCCGGTGAGATCAATCGCGGACGGAGTCCGCTCCTACAGGTTGACACCGAACCTTCCGCCCACGCCGGACAGCCCCCTCTCCCTTCAGGGAGAGGGTTGGGGAGAGGGGCGGAGCCAACCCCAAGCACCGTGGCCGCCGGGAAACGCCATTCGCGAGCAAGCTCGCTCCTACGAAGAGCACCTCGGCGCGGCCTGCAAGACAAGGACGGCAAGCCTCGTAGGAGCGGACTCCGTCCGCGATGATAGGCCGTTGAAAACGGCGGATAACGGTGGCTCCGTGGCTTTTCGTGCGGATAAAAAAGGCCGCTTTCCCCTGCCTGAGTTGAAGAAAGCGACCTGGAAGAACGGATGTTTCGATGGGGTATTGCAACGAAGAACAGCGATGAAACGCCTTAGCGCGCCGTGATCACCGACAGCTTGGTGATCCCGGCCTTCTCGATCGAGGCCATGGCCTTGGCCACCTGGCCGTAGTTCACGCCCTCGTCGGCCTGCAGCTGCACGCGCAGCTCCGGTTCCTTGGCCTTGGCCGCCTCCAGGCTGCCCTGCAGCAGCTCGGGCTGGATCTCGTCCTTGTTGATGAACCACTTGCCGGCGCCGTCGATGCTCACCACCAGCGGGTCCTTCTGTTCCGGCGGGGCCACCGATTCGGTCTTGGGCAGGTTGATCGGGATGGCGTTGGTCAGCAGCGGCGCGGTGACGATGAACACCACCAGCAGCACCAGCATCACGTCCACCAGCGGGGTGACGTTGATCTCGGAGAGAACCTCGTCGCTGTCCTGGGTCGAGAAGGCCATGTCAGCTCGCCTCCTTCACGTTCTTGCCGACGCTGGGCTTCTTGGCCGCGGCGGGGTGGACGATGACGCGGAAGGCGCTCTTCTGGGCGAGGCTGTAGAAGTCGTGGGCGAAGTCGTCGAGGTCGGCCGCGGTGAGCTTCAGGCGGCGCAGGAAGTAGTTGTAGACCAGCACCGCGGGCACGGCGACGGCGATGCCCACGCCGGTGGCGATCAGCGCCGAGCCGATGGGGCCGGCCACGGTCTCCAGGCTCGCCGAGCCTGCGGCGCTGATGCCCTTGAGCGCTTCCATGATGCCCCACACGGTGCCGAACAGGCCGATGAAGGGCGAGGTGGAGCCGATCGAGGCGAGCACCGCCAGGCCCGATTCCAGGGAGCGGCGCTCGCGCTGGATCTGCTGGCGCAGGGCGCGTTCCAGGCGGTCCTGGTGGTTGATCGACTGGGCCAGGTCGTGCTGGTTGCCGTCGGGCACCTGGATGGCGGCGAAGCCGGCCTGGGCCACCCGGGCGCCGGCACCGGGCTGGCCGGCGGACTGCTCGCCGGCCGATTCGAGGCTGGTGGCGCCCCAGAACTGCTTCTGGAAGCGACGGTCCTGGGATTTCTGGCGGCCGAACTGGATGCCCTTGACCAGGGCCAGGCTCCAGGTGAGGACGGAGAAGCCGGCCAGTAGCCAGATCACCGCGCCTTCGACGGATTCCACGGGGTTGAGGGGCAGACTCATGGGGTTCTCTCCTGTGCGAACTCGTCGCAGATCAATTCAGTTTGAAGTCGATGGGCACGCTGACCCAGCCGTCCTGGGCCACGTCGCCGCGTTTGGCGGGTACGAACTTCCAGCGCTGCACGGCCTTGATCGCCGCCTGGTCGAGGGCCTCGCGGCCGCTGGAGGTCTGCACCTGGATTTCGCTCGGGCCGCCACTGGCCAGCACGTGGACGCGCAGCAGCACCGTGCCTTCCCAGCCGCGGCGCTGCGCCAGGGCCGGGTATTCCGGCGCCGGGTTGTGCAGGTAGCCGGCGTGGGCCGAGGGCGGGGTGACCGGGGCCGGCGCCGGCGGAGCCGGGGGCGCGGGCGGTGCCGGCGGGGTTTCCGCCTTGGGCGGCGCGGGCGGCTGTTCCACCGGCTTGGGTTTGGGCTTGGCCACCGGTTTCGGCTTGGGCTTGGGTACCGGCTTGGGCGGCGGCGGTTTCACCGCGTTCTCGTCCACCACGGGCGGCGGCGGTTCTTCCACCACCGGCGGCGTCGGCTCGGGGGGCGGCGGTTCCACCACCGGCGGGGTGGGGGCGCTGAATTCGATGGTCATGGGCGGTACCTGCGGCGGCACCTCGGGCAGCCTGGGCGTGGGTTGCTGGCTCAGCCAGTAGGCCACGGAGCCATGCAGGCTCAGGACCAGCAGGCCGAGCAGCAGCGCTTCGCGGCGGCCCAGCACGCTGTGCTTCGCCGGCACGTGGCGCACCAGCTGCAGGGGGGGGCGCGGCGGCCGGCCCAGCTCGACCATATCGCCACCGGGCGCAGGGCGCAGGCGCGGGTCCTGCGCGACGGCTGGCTGGGGGTTGGCCATGGACGATCTCCTCGGGTTTCTAGCGACGACCTGGAAAAGCGCGGCGCCGTGGGGGCGCCGGGTTCGGACTAGATGATTGAGGGAGAGTCTTAGCTGTTAAAGTAATTGTTTGCCTTATTTAAATTTCCTTAGGGAATAAGCGATTCGCGCGGACCGCTGCAGGCGGCGTGGCACTAAGGCTTGGCGGATTCGCCGGATGCCCTCATGCCTTTGCGGCATGAAAAATATGCCCGCAGGGCAGGGCGCCGAGGCCCGTTCCAGAGCCTTCGCGACAGGGGCCGTCGCATCGCGTCAAGCCGACGCCGGCCCGCTCCCTAGACTCGGGGCCAACGGATGCGCGCCCGCCGGGTGCGCCCGTCCCGAGGAGCCGCCGCCATGCACAACGAAGCCATCGCCTTTCCCGAGGCCCATGCCCCGGCCCGCGCCGAGCTGGCCTGCGCCTTCCGCTGGGCCGCGCGCCTGGGCCTGCACGAGGCCATCGCCAACCACTTCAGCCTGGCCGTGTCCGAGGACGGCCGGCGCTTTCTGATCAACCCCTACGGCCGGCACTTCTCGCGCATCCGCGCCCGCGACCTGCTGGTGCTGGATGCCGACGACCCATCGGCGCTGGAGCGCCCCGACGCCCCGGACATCACCGCCTGGGCCCTGCACGGCGCGCTGCACCGGCGCCATCCCCATGCCCGCTGCATCCTCCACGTGCATTCGAAGTACGCCACCGCGCTGGCCTGCCTGGCGGACTCGCGGCTGCCGCCCATCGAGCAGAATGCCATGCGCTTCTTCGAGCGCGTGGCCATCGACGAAGGCTTCGACGGCATGGGCCTGGGTGACGAGGCCGAGCGGGTGAGCCGCCAGCTGGGCGACAAGCCGATCCTGCTGATGGGCAACCACGGCGTGCTGGTGGCGGCGCCCAGCGTGGCCCAGGCCTTCGACGACCTGTACTACTTCGAGCGCGCCTGCGAGCTCTACCTCACCGCGCTGGCCACCGGCCGCCCGCTGCGCATCGCCAGCGACGAGGTGGCGCGCAAGACCGCCCGGCAGTGGCAGGACTACCCGGACTTCGCCCAGCGCCACTTCGCCGCGCTGCAGGGCATCCTCGACGAGGAGGAGCCGGACTACCGCAGCTGAGCGGGCAGCCGGTCGTGCGCCAGGGGCTGGCGCATGACCGGCGCCTCCAGGCTCTGCGAGCGGTCGTTGCTCGGCGCGCAGCCGAAGCGCGCGCGGTAGGCGCGGGAGAAGTGCTCCAGCGAGCCGAAGCCGGCGCTGGCGGCGACCTGGGCGACGCTCATGCGCGTCTGCTGCAGCAGGTTGTGGGCCCGCGCCAGGCGCAGGGCCAGGTAGTACTTCAGCGGCGTCAGCCCGGTGTGCTGCATGAACTGCCGCTCCAGCTGGCGGCGCGACAGGCCGACGCGCGCGGCCAGCGCCTCGCAGCTCAGCGGCTCCTCCAGGTGCTGCTCCATCAGCGCGATGGCCCGCCCCAGGCGCCCGGCCTGGGCGTGCAGGCGGTGCTGGAAGCCGCTGACCTGGCCGACCTGGGGCTCGCGCACGCGCTCCACCAGCATGTGCATCGCCACCTCGCGGGCCAGGCCGGCGCCGGCCACGCCCTCCAGCCAGCCCAGCATCATGTCCAGCACCGCGGTGGCGCCGGCGCAGGTCAGGCGCTTGCGGCCGACGCTGTATAGCTGGGCGCGGGCCTGTACGCGCGGGTAGCTTTCCTGGAAGCCCTGCAGGTTGTCCCAGTGCACCGCGGCGGGGTGGCCGTCGAGCACGCCGGCGGCGGCCAGCAGCTCGCTACCGGTCTCGATGCCCATCAGCACCGCGCCGAACGCCGCCTGGCGCTTGAGCCAGGCCTTGAGCGCGGCGTCGCGGGCGTGGCGGTGCACGTCGAAGCTGGCGATCACCGCGCAGACGTCGAACTCGCCCGGCTCGCCGATGCCCTGCTGGGCGGCGGCGAGCAGGCCGTTGCTGGCCGGCACCGGCTTGCCGTCGAGCGACAGCAGCGTCCAGTCGAACAGCTTGCGCTGGGCCAGCCAATTGGCGATGGACAGCGGCTCGATCAGCGCCGCCAGGCCGAAGTTGGAGAAGCACGGCATCAGCAGGATGCCGATGCGCTGGGGCTGGTTGGCGCGGTCGGTGGTGATCATGGCTGCATCCGGCACTGTGCTGGGCGGCGGCTGCTTCGGCCGGCGCCTCGTGGAGGGGAAAGGCCCGCGGCCTCTATGCAAAGGCAGCGGGCCGGGTTTGGCAAGGGCCGCGTCAGCGCTGGCAGTCGCGCCAGCGCGGGTGCAGCCATACCGGCGCGTCGCTGGGCGGCAGCGGTGTGCGGCCGAGGATCAGGTCGCTGGCCTTCTCGGCGATCATCACCGTCGGCGCGTTGGTGTTGCCGCTGACGATCTCCGGCATGATCGACGCGTCCACCACCCGCAAGCCGCGCAGGCCGTGCACCCGCAGCTGTGGGTCGACCACCGCCTCGGCGTCGCCGGCCGGGCCCATCTTGCAGGTGCCGCTGGCGTGGTAGCCGGTTTCTGTGACGCGGCGGGCCCAGGCGTCGAGTTGGGCATCGCTGAGCTGGTCGGCGCCGGGCACCAGTTCCTCGCCGGCGAAGGCGCGCATCGCCGGCTGCGCCAGCACCTCGCGCACCAGGCGGGCGCCGGCGCGCATGTCCTCGCGGTCGCGCGCGGTCTTCAGGTAGTTGAAGAGGATGCGCGGCGCCTGGCGCGGGTCGGCGCTGGCGAGCGCGACGCTGCCCAGGCTGGTGGGGCGCATCAGGTCGATGTGCACCTGGAAGGCGTGGCCGGGCACCAGGTCGACGCTGCCCGGCTGCACCGCCAGGGGCATGAAGGTCAGCTGCAGGTCGGGGTGCTCGACGCCGGCCCGCGAGCGGATGAACGCGCCCACCTCGAAGTGGTTGCTCGCCGCCAGGCCGTCGTGGCGGGCGAACCAGCGCGCGCCCACCAGCCATTTGCCCGGCGCGCGGGTCCAGGGGTAGATGCTCACCGGGCGCTTGCAGCGGTACTGCACCACGGTGTCCGGGTGGTCGTTGAGGCGCTGGCCGACGCCGGGCAGATCGTGCAGCGGCCGGATGCCCAGGCGCTGCAGGTCCTCGGCCGGACCGACGCCGGAGAGCATCAGCAACTGCGGCGAGTTGATCGCCCCGGCGCTCAGCAGCACCTCGCGGCGCGCGCGGACCTGCCGCAGCTGGCCGTCCATCTCGAACTCCACGCCGCAGGCCGTGTCGCCGTCGAAGAGGATGCGCCGGCTCAGCGCCGAGGTCGCCACCGTCACGTTGCCGCCGGCCAGGGCTTCGGCCAGGTAGCCGCGCGCGGTGCTCCAGCGCCTGCCGTCGCGGGTGGTGCGGTCCACCGGGCCGAAGGCTTCCTGGCGCTCGCCGTTGAGGTCGGCGCTGTAGCCGTAGCCGGCTTCCTGGCCGGCTTCGAGGAAGGCCCGGCACAGCGCTGGCGAGACGTCGCCGGGGGTGACGTGCAGCGGCCCGTCGCCGCCACGGTAGGCGTCGGCGCCGTCGCGGTGGCTCTGCGCGCGGCGGAAGTAGGGCAGCACCTCTCGGTAGCTCCAGCCTTCGCAGCCGCGCGCGGCCCAGCCGTCGTAGTCGCGGGCATGGCCACGGATGTAGACCATGCCGTTGATCGACGAGGAGCCGCCCAGGGTGCGCCCGCGCGGGGTGCCGATGCGCCGGCCGTCGAGCCAGGGCTCCGGCTCGCTGGCGTAGCTCCAGTTGTAGCGGGTGCCGCCGACCACTATGCCCACCGCCGAGGGCATGTCGATGGTCCAGCTGCGGTCCGCCGGGCCGGCCTCCAGGACCAGGATGCGCAGCGTCGGGTCCGTGCCCAGGCGCCGCGCCAGCACGCAGCCGGCCGAGCCGGCGCCGACGATGACGTAGTCGTACTCCTTGGCGAGCATGGCCTGTCTCCTCAGCGGATGCCGTCGAACACCAGCTTGTGGAAGTGGTGCACCAGGTGCTCGCTCTCGTTGCTGCGCTCGGCGTCGATCATGTAGCGGCCCTGGTCGTAGCCCAGCGAATGCAGGCCCTTCTGCACGCTGACGTTGAGCTCGATGTCCTCCGGGCCCAGTTCCTCGTTCATCCACTTCATGCAGGCGCGGGACACCGCCGGCGCTTCCTCGTGGGGGCTGTAGTAGCCGAAGCGCAGCAGCGAGCGCTCGGCGTCCAGCGGGATCATGATGAAGGTGCCGAGGAACTCGGAGAACGGGAAGGTGTAGAAGGTGTTGTTCGGCCACAGGCCGATGTTGAAGAAGCGCTCGTCGGGGTTGCGCGCACCCGTCAGCTTCACCCCGTAGGCCTCCTCGGCGGCGAGGTTGGCCGGGGCGATGTAGGTCCACCAGTTGTCGCGTTTGGTCAAGCGGTAGCCCTTGAAGTCGATGAGTTTGGCCAGATCTATGTGGCAGGGCCCGGAGAGCTTGAAGTGGTAGCCCTCGATGGAGTTGTCCATGATGACTTTCCAGTTGGCCGGGACTATCACGTCCTGCTCCTCGATCAGGCGCATCCTGCCAAGGTCCGGGAAGACCTCGCGCATTTCCCGGTCGGCGCCGGGGAACAGCTCGGCCATCGACGGCGCCTGCGCGTCGAAGTTGAAGTAGACGAAGCCGCCGAGCTCCTCGACGCGCAGTTTCGGGATGTTGAACCGCTGCTTGTCGAAGGCGATCAGCCGCTCGCTGCGCGGCGCGCTGCGCAGGCTGCCGTCCATCTCGTAGCACCAGGAGTGGTAGGCGCAGCGCAGCACCCGGGTGTCGGCGCCGCGGCGCACGTCCAGCAGGCGGTTGCCGCGGTGCTGGCAGACGTTGTGGAAGGCGTTGACCTTGCCGTCGTTGCCGCAGGCCACCACCACGCTCTGGTCGAAGATGTCGCAGACCACGAACTGCCCGGGCTCGGCGAATTCGTTGCGGTGCCCGGCCAGGTGCCAGGCGCTCATGAAGATGCGGTCGCGCTCGGCGGCGAAGATGGCCGGGTCGAAGAAATAGCGCGAGGGGAGGGTGAAGGCTTCCTCCGGGCGCTGCTCGGCCCAGCCTTCGACGCGGGTGCTGTGCTTGATCTGCTCGACGGATTGCATGTCTGGTTTCCTCCAGGCACCGCCCCTCGGGATGGGGGCTCGTTGAGGAGCAATCTAGGGGAGCCCAACCGCGGGCTCTTGATGGAATGCGACAAGTTCCCGCGGCCGGCCGGCGCTTGCCTCCCGGCGGCTTTCCCCGCAAGATCGCGCGCTCGCTTTCGCGGCGATGTAAAATCGCCCCCATAGCTGGTCGTACCCCCGCAGGTGCAGTGAAGACATGACGCAGATATCCGAACGCCTCCTGGTCCAGGCCCACCTCGCCGCCAAGCAGCCCCGTGTGCTGAGCGCGCAGGAAGAGGCCGAGTACCGCGCGGCCATCGCCGCCGAGCTGAAGGCGCAGAACGCCGTGCTGGTGGCGCACTACTATTGCGACCCGGTGATCCAGGCCCTGGCCGAGGAGACCGGCGGTTGCGTCTCCGACTCCCTGGAGATGGCCCGCTTCGGCAACCAGCACCCGGCGCAGACCGTGGTGGTGGCCGGGGTGCGCTTCATGGGCGAGACGGCGAAGATCCTCAACCCCGAGAAGCGCGTGCTGATGCCGACCCTGGACGCCACCTGCTCGCTGGACCTGGGCTGCCCGGTGGAGGAGTTCTCGGCCTTCTGCGACCAGCACCCGGAACGCACCGTGGTGGTCTACGCCAACACCTCGGCGGCGGTGAAGGCGCGCGCCGACTGGGTGGTGACCTCCAGCTGCGCGGTGGAGATCGTCGAGCACCTGATGGACAACGGCGAGCCCATCCTCTGGGCCCCCGACCAGCACCTGGGGCGCTACATCCAGCGCGAGACCGGTGCCGACATGCTGCTCTGGGACGGCGCCTGCATCGTCCACGAGGAGTTCAAGGCCAAGCAGCTGGAAGACCTCAAGGCGCTGTACCCGGACGCGGCCATCCTGGTCCACCCCGAATCGCCCGAGGCGGTGGTCGAGCTGGCCGACGCGGTGGGCTCCACCAGCCAACTGATCAAGGCCGCGCAGACCCTGCCGAACAAGCGCTTCATCGTCGCCACCGACCGCGGCATCTTCTACAAGATGCAGCAGCTGTGCCCGGACAAGGAATTCATCGAGGCCCCCACCGCCGGCAACGGCGCGGCCTGCCGCAGCTGCGCGCACTGCCCGTGGATGGCCATGAACACCCTGGAACGCACCCTGGCCTGCCTGAAGGAAGGCAGCGGCGAGATCTTCGTCGACCCGGCGCTGATCCCGCGGGCCATCCGCCCGCTCAAGCGCATGCTGGAGTTCACCCAGGCCGCCAGGCTGAAGGTGGCGGGCAACGCCTGAGCCTTCCAGCGGAC